>JBFXII010000116.1:0-8206 GCA_050176095.1 Desulfomonilaceae bacterium | reverse complement strand
TGGGGATCAAATCGCAACTGATCCACATGGCGTTCTGCCGTTCCGCTTGTCGACCAAGGCCCATGGGCGTCCTCCTTCGCGTGGGGTATGGTCGGAAAATTCAGGGAGAAAATCAACGGGCTGTTAAGGTAGGACTTGGCCAGGGCCATGGCCTCGGCAGAAATGGACGCAGGCATGGGTTACTCGCTTTCAAACGGGCTCAGACGCTCAAAAAAGGACGGTTCGCTGCTTAGATTCACAAGATCTGGTAGGTTGTTGAGAATCCAGGTGTACAACGGGCTCATCTCATCGGCCATTTCCACCGGCAGCGTCTGCTCGATTATCGCGACAGCTTCAGGCAGCATCACCTCCCAGTAGCGAACGCTGAACCCCCTGCTGCGATAAGAGCGTATGACCCAGAGAACCGTTTCCACGAACGATGTCGGCTCATAGAGTGAGGCGAGCGTGGACATGTACTTGAAGTGGTTTGCGTGGTTTGTGTCCATCAGATCGTTGTTGCCGTCGCCGATCAACGCCGCAAGATCCCCATGTGCAGTCATGGCTTCTGTCAGTTGCCGGGCGAGACCGTCACTCTCGCGGCCGAGTCGTTCCCCGGTCAATTGTGAAGGTGGCGCAAGCGCCGCCGCCGTGGCCAGTAGTCGTTCCTTGGACATTTGCTCCTGTCTCCTGCGGAGGTTGGTTTTCTGAACGGGCGGTCATACCCCGCATCGGTTATGATTATCTTCTGTAAAGTATAGCTTTGATCCGGTGAACAATTAGTATGGCGACATGACCTTGCCGGACAGAGCGATCAAAGGTGAATCTCTATCCAACGCCTCCTGATCTGCCCAACCCATTAAGGATTGACTCCAGCTGCTCCATATCCACAGGCTTGGCAACGTAGCCGTTCATGCCCGCTTCCAGAAACCTTTCCCGGTCTCCGTCCATGGCATAGGCTGTCATGGCAATTATTGGGATGTTTTTTTTCTTATCTCCGGCTTCACCCTCACGGATTTTCTTGGTCGCCTCGATGCCGTCCATGACAGGCATCTGAATGTCCATGAGGATGACATCAAAGCAAGATTTCTGAAGAGCTTCGATGGTCAGTGCCCCATTCGCCACTGTAACAACATCATAGCCTTTTCGTTTGAGCATCTGGGCCGCAGCAAATGAATTTGTTAGCTCGTCTTCGGCCAGCAAGATTCTTTGCCTCCTGGAAGCTACGAAAGACTTGACGGCAACTGTTTCATGTCCAGTAATTTCGATTTCACTTGCATTGGGGACCTCGTCCAGAGCATCTGGAATTGGGATCGAAACATAGAAAGTGGTCCCCTCTCCGGCGGTGCTGTCCACGCTGATCGTTCCGCCCATGAGGTCCGTAAGACGCTTGACTATGGGCAACCCCAGCCCCGCCCCTTGGTGGGTTCGGGTATAGCCCTGAGAGACCTGCCCAAACATCTCGAACGCCGTGGAAATTTGCTGGTCGTCAAGTCCTGGTCCCGTATCTGAAATCACGAAAAGCAGCCTGCTGAAGGACGACTCCCCCGTCTTCAGGAGAGAAGCATTGACTGACACATATCCTTTTGTTGTGAACTTCAGGCCATTTCCGACAAGGTTGAACAAAATCTGGCGAAGCCGCGTTTCATCCCCATTCATGATATCAGGCATTGTTGGGTCGCTGTGAAACCGAAGGTCAACGCCTTTTTCTTTCGCACCTAAACTCAACAATGTTTCCACTGAGTTGAGTAAATCCTTGGGGTTGAACGCATGAACATTCAGGCTGAGCTTGCCAGCCTCAACAGCTGAGATGTCCAGGATATCCGAGAGAAGCCGAGTAAGCCTTTTCCCGGAGAGCAAAGCGTTGTCGGTGAACTCTTGTTGTTCCTCATCCTGGCTGGACATCTTCAACAGTTGGAGCATGCCGATGATACCGTTAAGGGGAGTCCGTATTTCATGGCTCATGTTGGCAAGGAATTCAGACTTTGCCTTGTTGGCCCGTTCGGCCTCCTCCTTGGCTTGAATGAGACTCTCTTCCATTGCCTTCCTATTGGACAAGTCATCGACAACCCATATGACACCCTTGTCCAAGTCATTTGGATCAATGGCTTTTCCCGACAGGGAACACCATATGGGCTCACCATCCTTCTTCTTAAGCTGATACTCTATTTGTGTCTGCTCGCCCGAAGACAAGCTTTGATAGTAGCGCTCTCCAAATCCTAAATAGTGGGCTTCATCAATGTGCAGGTTACGCATACTAACGCCAGCCATATCTTCTGGCGAATCAAACCCCAAAATTTCTGCAAGACGTTGATTCCCTCGATGTAGTACTCTTCCACCACGTAAAAACATTATTCCAACGTGAGAGTTTTCAAATATGCTTTCAAACTCGTTCCTTGCATCTGCCAATAAATTTTCCGCTGTGATGCGATCTGAAATATCTCTCGCTATTGAAATAAGATGAGGTTCTCCGTTCAAGCTAATGACACGTGCTGACATCAAAGCTGTCGTTATGGATTTATCCTTTCTTCGAAACTCAGCTTGAAGGTTAGAGCAATAACCCTGCGTTTTCAGGTCACTGACCAACCTCTCATGGTCTTTATAATCACACCAAACATTTATATCTTTTGACGTTTTTCCTTTTACATCTTCAGGTGTGAATCCGGTTAACGAGGTGAACCCTTGGTTGATGTCGATGTAAAGTCCATCTGATAGGCGATTGATATTTATAGCGTCAGGGCTCGATAAAAACGCCGACCTGAACTTATCTTCACTCTCTTTCAATGAAGATTCAGCGACGATTCTATCTGTAATATCCTGGTTAACGCCTATGGTTTTTGTTCTTTCACCGGTGCTATTTTTAATAACCAAGTAGCGAACGACTATATGCCGTACCACACCGTCACGTCTTACAATGCGGTGCTCAATCTGAGCAGTTTTGCCGTCATATTCACCAGATAAAATGTTTGAAATTTCATTTGAGACTAGGTCGGCTTCATCAGGGTGGACGAAATTCCTAGCATAGTCATCAGCCGACATTACGAAACCACCTTCTTGCTTACTGGTGGTGGCATAGATGGAGTAGAATTGCTCATTAAAAGTAAAAGACATTGTGGGAATATCCATCTCCCAGTGTCCCATGTTCGCCATTTCGACTGCGAGCGAAAGACGCTCTTGGTTTAAGCGCATTTCATCATAAAGCCTATCTTGTTCTGCTTTCGCCCATGCGAGCTTGATGTTTCCATAACTTAAAGAGGCTAACGATTCGGCGAATTGGGAATAGAAGCGCATGACGGTATCGACTCTTTCCCGGTTCCAACGTGGCACTCTGTCCAAGGCGTCAAGATATTCCTGTTCGTCGAATCCATATAATTGAGCCTGGCGACGAAATGCTTCTCGGTCTGGTTCCTCGTCTTCAAAGAAAAACTGACCAAGAAAAATATTACCAAAATGCTTGTCCCCAATCATGAGCGGGGTGGCAATATCCCACATGTTGTTCTTGCAGCGATAGAGGCGAAAGTCGCCAGAGGGTACGCCCAAGGAAAGATGTAGGTCGCTTTCCTTGCAGGCCTGGGCCGTCTCGGGATGCACTCGATGGAAACGGGTACAGATGTCTTGCCACCCCGTGCCGACCAAGACGTTTCCCTTGATGTCGATAATGCCAATTCCAATTCCTGTTAGCTGATAAAAGTTGTCCATCATCGACTGTAAGGATTCGGGGTCGATAATGTCGGAAAGCTCCAATTCGGCCATTCCATCCTCGGGATCAAGAATAGCCTTGAGTTTACGGCGGACTCGTTCCTCACTCTTTTTTAACGCCTGCTCAGCCCGTTTCCTCTCTGAAATGTCGCTGAAGATCACATGGTGAACTCCCGAATCACCAATGAACTTGATTGTCACCCGGACAGGTAAGTACGACCCATCCGCCCTATGGTAACGCCTCTCAAGACGGAGTACCCCACCTCCCGTTGCGTAGCTAAGATTGTCTTCAGTGCTTTTTAGAGTGAGGTCATCAGGGTGTATCAAATCTTTTGCGTTCAAGCCTACAAGTTCATCCGGGGATTTATAGCCAAGAATATCAGCTGCCGATTGATTTGCATCGGTTATTGTTGACGTTCCGTCTGCGATAAAAATTCCTTCCCCAGCATTGTCGAAAAGGGAATGAAACCTTGATTTCGAACTCGATATTCTGCGCTCGGATTCCTTTCGTTCTGTAATATCACGTGTCACTCCTACAAACCCTTGTAGAGCGTTATCTTCTGAATACGTAGGAGAAACGTTAAACTCAACCCAAACACCATGTCCATCTTTGTGTTTAAGTAATGCCTCAGAAGTAACACTTCCAATTTCAGGGTTCGATCTAATATTATTCAATTTTTCTACGACAGAACCTAAATGCTCTGAATCGACAACATCAGTCCAATCGAGAGTATACCAAGCTTCAACGGGATAGCCGAAAAGATGTTCTGTCGAGGGAGAAAGGTACGTGAAATTGAAATTCGAATCCATAGACCAGATGGAATCGGTGGTATTCTCGGCAAGCAACCGGTAGCGTTGCTCGTTTTGCTGAAGCTCTTGCTCAGCCTTTTTTTGCTCAGAAATGTCTATGGCGACGCCGTTCCAAACAATCGAGCCGTCCGAACTCTTTATGGGGGTGGAGGCGGACTTGATCCATCTTATATTTTTGTCTGACTTGACTACTCTATGAACAACGTCAAAATGCTCCATGCTTTTTGCCGAAACATTTAAAGCTTGTTGGACCAAATTTAAATCGTCTTTGTGGATACGCTCCATGACCGCTTGAACGTCACTCTTCGCTTCTTCCTGGCTGACACCGAAAATATCCTGTACGCCTTCGCTCACATAGATAAAATCTGTTGCACCATCAGTCTGCATACGGAATTTGTACAAAATACCTGGTATATTTTTAACGACAGAGTCCAACAGCTCCTTATTTTTACGAAATTCCTCTTCTACTCGCTTTCGCTCTGTGATATCGAGAGCTGTTCCAACGGCGAAAAGCGGCGCGCCTGAATTGTCTCTAAGCACACTTGTCAGTAAATCGACCCACACATGATGCCCATCCTTATGAATGTAACGCTTTTCCAAACGGATGAATTCCCGCCTGCCCTCAATTACTTCCTTAATTATGGGCTCTTCCCGTTCGTAATCTTCGGGCACAGTAATGCCAGATATACTCCGCCCCTTCAGTTCTTCGGTCGAATAGCCTAGCATTTCTGCAAACGCTTTATTGCACTCGCGTATGCCTCCCTGAGTGCTCACTGTGGCAATGCCAATGAGCGACAGTTCGAATATGAGCCGATATTTCTCTTCAGCCTCCCTGAGTGCGGTCTCGATAAGCTTCTGCTTCGTGATGTCTGTCGATATGCCGCAAAGCGCCACGGGCTTTCCTTCCTGATCGTGGACCCGTTGGATGCGGCAATCCAGAATGACCTTTTCATTGCTGGAGGTGTAGTTGACAACCTCTCCGCGCCAACTTCCGTCACGGAGCGTTTGTTCCAGTATCATTCTTTGAGTAGTATGAGTCTCTGGATCATCGCCAAACAAGTTGATGGATTTGCCAAGAATCTCTTCAGGCTTATAGCCCAGCATGCTTACTGTGGCGTCGTTGATATAACTGATTGTTCCATCCAAATCCGTCAAGACAACTCGGTCTTGAATCTGGTCAAGAACAAGCCCCTGAAGCGAGAGCGACTCTTCCGCCTTCTTGCGCAAGGTGATGTCGGTAACAACACTGATAAAACCTATAAGGCTGCCATCTTGATCGTTTAGATAATCCCAATCAACGACGACATCTATCACTTCACCTGTTTTCTTGACATTTTTTGAGACGTAAGGCTCTGGTGTCGGCTTTTCGGTTTTAATATACTCGAAGTAGTCTTTTAGGCGGTCAATATGATCCTGGTCTGGGTCGTGATCCCAGATATATGTACCGACAAGTTCACCGGGATTATACCCAAGAATGGCCGAGCATGCGTCATTGTGAAAGACGATCCTGCCGTCCAGGTCAACTTCTTCGACGCCGTACTTCATTGTTTGTATGAGATTTTGATAACGGAATGAGCTTTCCCTGAAATTCTTTTCCGCATTTTTCCTCTTTGAAATATCAATGAACGTGTTCAGGGTGGCGGGCTTTCCCTTCCATTCGATGAGCGTGCCGGAAACTTCTACCCATACGGACTCACCGGACTTACGTAACAATCGATGCTCGTATCTCTCGGGAGCATCCTGGCCTGAACTGCGGCTCGCATGGTGACGCAGAACAATTTCTCGGTCCTCCGGATGAATGAAAAATTCCATGCCACGGGATTGCAACTCTATCTCTGAGTACCCTAGAATTTCGCATACACGGGGATTGCAAAAGACGACTACGCCATCTTGCGTGACGGCGATACCCTCTCTCGCGTTTTGAACGATCAGCCACAACTGCTCTCGTTCGAGACTGGCAGTGCTAGATTTATGCCCCATGCTCTCCCCTATGAATCAAGAATCAATGCTGAAAACCTAGATTTGCCCATTTTCATGTAAAAATCACAGCCCCAACCCGTGACATCCCCCTCCGCCCCCCTGATACTGGCCCTTGGGCCTGGGGAGTTTTACCTGAAAACCCCGGGAAAAACCATGTCGGAGCACTCGGCGGGGGCAAGCTCAATATCAAGTACCTGATGCCAGGAGAGCTTGATGCCCTGACCAATGCCTTTTTAAGACTGGTTCGACGCCTCTCGTGACGCGGGTAAACAAAGGTCGATCCGTGGCCGGTACTGGCTCGTATACTTGATGCTGAGATTCACCGGGGCGCGATTGGGAGAGGTGGCATAGGCTCTACTTTTCAGGCCCCCTAGAAATGGGGGAATTACCCTTTGACTTTATGGTCACAAGCATCAATTTTTCCCACCATGAATGATCTCCTTTGGTAGCTTCCACTTCCAACGCACACTATTCTAACCAGCTGCCCCCTGAAAGGCATTAAATATCCAGTTTTATTCTCTGGAACATTGTACAGAAAGGACTCCCCTACTCTAATGCTAGCATACTGTTTGGCGTCTGCTCCGAATTCAATATAGCCTTTGTCCTTAAGCAAGTGAACAAGATCGACCATCGCTGAGCGCTTTTCTTTTGTCCACTCATTGTGTTTTTGGACTTCTAGTAACTTACAGCCAACCTCGTCATTCTTGCTGTCTTCTATGGTGTCCATTGGCAAAACCATTAATACCCCCTTTGCATCGGTTGCTTCAGAAACAATTATTCATTTCACCTTAATTCGTGAACAGCAACAACGGTTACAACACAAGCACAGCATTGACAACTTTTTCCCTGGATTTATGGCATGTTACTGAAGAGGGCAGCATATGAGAGTCTTTCACCCGAGAGGTGCAGCCGGCACCAGGAAGGCTGTTGATCCAGTCCAGATAGGGTTGTTTGGGCTTGAAAACGGCAAGCATCCGGTTGATCGTCTTCATTCTGCGTAGTCCATAAATCGTTTAGATACGGGCTTGAGGTGTCTCTTCATACGTCATCGTAAAGATGGTGTCCGAGAGCCACTTTTTGAAGCCGGGATTGTCACTGAACTGCTTGAACAGCTCCGTGTGGTCTGCAAGGAGTTCCATCATAACCCTGCCGAGCGCCCTGTCGTGCTCGATTCTGGCGTTCTGCTTGTCGTCGTTCTGCTTGGCGTTCTGGTACGCCTTGTCTGCGGCCACCTTCGCCGGAATTTCCTCAGTGATGACCTTGCGAATCTTGTCCCCGTCTTTCCACTCGATGCTTCCAAACTGGTCATTGAAGGCTTTGACGATGTTGCTCAGATAATCAAGCTCCGGCTCAGGTTTTCCGCCGCCACCACCGAGGGGTACAGACTCCAACTCCCCATCCTCATCCGCCAATGAAATGCGGATTTGCTCCTTCACCTCGACCCGGTAGCTGTCCATGTCGATGGTTTCCAGGATGCCCTTGGATAGGTCTTCTTCCTTGGGAGCCGGGAGCTTCGGTATGAGGAAGTTCAGAAAAATGGAGAGTTTTTCCCACTCCAGGTTCGTGTAGGGGAGTACCGAGGCGAGAAAGCTATAGGTTCTAGCAAACGCCTTGGCAGCCCGTTGATTTTCTCCCTGAATTTTCCGACCATACCCCACGCGAAGGAGGACGCCCATGGGCCTTGGTCGACAAGCGGAACGGCAGAACGCCATGTGGATCAGTTGCGATTTGATCCCCAAAT
>JBFXII010000115.1:0-8268 GCA_050176095.1 Desulfomonilaceae bacterium | reverse complement strand
AAAATGCACGGGACATCTTGTCGATTTCGTCCCTGGATTTTGGAGCGATTGAAAGTGATATGACTGGTTCGGGAAATTCCATGGATTCAAGAAGAATTGGGTGATCTTCGTCCGACAAAGTATCGCCAGTCTTGGTATGCTTAATTCCAACCGCAGCAATGATATCACCGGCAGAGGCTTCTTTTATTTCTTCTCTCTGACTGGCGTGCATTTTAACAAGTCGACCAATTCTCTCTTTCTTTTCGGCATTTACATTGTAAACAGTAGAACCTGCGGTCAGTTTTCCTGAATAAATCCTTATGAATGTGAGATTACCCGTGTACGGATCATTCATGACTTTGAAGGCCAGGGCTGATAAGGGACCATCGATATCCCTTGTCAACGAGTGCCCTCTATGGTCTTTACCTTCAACAGGTGGAATATCCAGAGGCGAAGGCAGGAAATCAACAACGGCATCCAGCAACTGTTGGATACCCTTATTTTTGAATGCCGACCCGACGAGGACAGGGGTAATTTTCAGGTCTATAGTAGCCTGTCGTATGGTTCTATAAAGAGCGTTGAGAGGTATGTCGGTATCTCCCTCCAAGTAACGTTCCAAAAGAGAATCATCTAGTTCGCAGATAGCTTCAATTAGCGTCTGTCGAGCTTGTTGCGCCTCATCTCTGTACTGATCAGGAATGTCAACCACAGAAAATTTCATTCCCATAGACGCTTCGTCATAGATCACAGCTTTCTCGTCCAGGAGATTAATTGCCCCTTTAAACTTATCTTCAGCGCCCAAAGGCATTTGAAGTAACAGGGGATTTGTCTGCAATCTTGTTCTCATCATATCCAAAACGCGAAGATGATCAGCTCCTGATCGATCCATCTTATTAATGAAAGCTACTCTGGGTATTTGATACCGATCAGCCTGTTTCCATACTGTCTCGGACTGAGGCTCGACTCCTCCGACAGCGCAGAAAATGGCCACAGCTCCGTCCAACACCCTCAGAGATCGTTCCACCTCTATGGTGAAGTCAACATGTCCTGGGGTGTCGATAATGTTGATTTTATGGTTACGCCATTGGCAGGCGGTAGCGGCAGACGTGATAGTGATGCCACGTTCCTGCTCTTGCTCCATCCAATCCATGATAGCAGCGCCATCATGAACTTCGCCAATTCGGTGAGAAACCCCAGTGTAATACAAAACACGTTCGGTTGTAGTAGTTTTTCCCGCATCAATATGGGCCATTATTCCAATGTTGCGGGTTTTTGATAATGAGTCGACCATCATAATATTTAGCTCTTATAGTCTACTACCACCGATAATGAGCGAAGGCCTTATTTGCTTCAGCCATCTTATGGGTATCTTCACGTTTCTTTACAGAGCTACCCCTGTTGGAGGCTGCGTCCAAAAACTCAGCTGCGAGTTTTTCCCTCATGCTCTTTTCAGAACGAGACCTTGCATATTGAATAATCCATCTAATTGCCAGTGCTTGTCGTCTTTCGGGACGGATTTCTACTGGCACCTGGTAAGTGCTTCCACCAACACGCCTAGACCTAACCTCAAGAACAGGCTTCACGTTCTCTACCGCGCGTTCAAAAATCTTTAGAGGTTCTTCGTTTAATTTCTTTCCAACGATGTCCAGAGCGTCATAGAGAATAGTCTCTGCTATAGATTTCTTGCCTTCCCACATGATCCCATGAACAAACTTCGACACCAGTTTGCTATGATACTTGGGATCAGGAAGAATATCTCTTTTGGGCACTTTACCTTTTCTAGGCATTCGGTCTACTCCAAGACTGTTTCAAGCCCGCCATCAAGACGGATTTTAGAACAAGCTGAGACGGGCAGCTTCCAGATTGGATAGGTCCAGAAGGCCGCGATGTTTAAATCGCATGAACCTTCTTTTTGAATTCCCTTCTAAACCTTCCCCGCCTCAAAAGACGGTTTATCCGGACCCGTATGTGTAATCCTCAGTTCTTGTTTATTGATTCAAATCGAACTGCTTAACCGCAACACTTCTTATCAACAAGCGTATGCTGTTTAGCGACGAGGATTATTTTGGCCTTTTGGTGCCGTATTTGGATCGGCCTTGTTTTCTGTCGGTAACTCCATAAGCATCCTGAGCGCCCCTAATGATATGATAGCGGACACCGGGAAGGTCTTTTACTCTACCACCTCTGATTAAGACGACGGAGTGTTCTTGCAAGTTATGGCCAATCCCGGGAATGTAAGAGGTGACTTCATAACCATTGGTAAGACGTACTCTAGCAACTTTTCTCAGAGCTGAGTTCGGCTTCTTGGGAGTAGTCGTGTAAACCCTCACACAAACCCCTCGGCGTTGCGGACACTCGGTCAGAGCTGGGGCCGAAGTTTTACGTCTCGGCTGTGTTCTACCTTTTCTGACCAGTTGATTAATTGTCGGCATACGCCATTACCTCCAAAATTGTATCTTGCTATTATGAGCAAAGCGATATGTGTTTGTCAATACATTTGTTAAAAAATCAGGCTAAGCTTGATAGCTCAGCCTGAACATGATAACGGAATTTAATATACCTAATTCAAGCCAATAATGATAATTGGCGATTTAAATTTCTCCTGAGAGCGCCTGCCAACTTATTTCAGAAAAAGTCCAAAGAGAAGCTGGTTCATTTCCCCGGCGCGTTGGGAATAATTTATTTTTACGCGGTCAACTGTCTTTTTTCTTCAGCAGCCCGTTTTTCACCAGCATGTTGATCAACATCGGAACTAGACTCATCATATTTGAGTCTGAGGTTTTTGTACTGAGCCAAGCCAGTACCTGCAGGTATTAGGCGTCCCATGATTACGTTTTCTTTAAGGCCTCTGAGATAATCTATTTTTCCTGATATTGAAGCCTCCGTCAAGACCTTAGTAGTTTCCTGAAAACTGGCTGCGCTGATAAAAGAGTCTGTTGAAAGAGACGCCTTTGTAATACCAAGTAAAAGGGGTTCAGCAACAGCGGGAACTCCTCCGGCTTGAATCACTCTCCGGTTTTCTTCTTGAAAAACCTGACGCTCGATTTGTTCGCCCACCAGAAAATCGGTGTCACCCACCTCTTTAACACGAACTCTTCTTAGCATTTGCCTGACGATAACTTCTATGTGTTTGTCGTTGATTTTAACGCCCTGTAATCTATAGACTTCCTGGACTTGGTCAACCAAATATTTGGCTAAGTCTTTTTCGCCCTTGATGCCAAGTAGGTCGTGGGGATTAGTGGAACCTTCCATGAGGGCGTCGCCAGCGTCAACCCAATCACCAGCGTGAACAGAGATGTGTTTGCCTTTTGGAATCAAATATTCTCTACTTTCACCGATATCTGGTTTTACGACGACCTTACGTTTACCCTTGGTATCTTTCCCAAATTCCACCTGACCTTCTATTTCCGAGATGATGGCGAATTCTTTGGGTTTTCTAGCTTCAAACAGTTCCGCGACTCGAGGTAAGCCGCCGGTAATATCTTTTGTCTTGGTGGTCTCTCGAGGTATTTTGGCGATCACATCACCTGCGTGAACCTGTTCGCCCTCCTTGACCATGATGTTTGCGCCAACAGGAAGTAGGTAGCGTGCTTCTGAATCACCAATTTTGATTGTTCGTCCACGTTCATCTTTAATAGATACTCGAGGTCTGATTTCAGAGTCCTTGTCCTTGTATTCCACAACAACCTTTCTGGACAAGCCTGTGACTTCATCTACCTGCTCATTCATGGTTACACCTTCGATGATGTCCCCATACTTGATGATGCCGGATACCTCAGTGATAATGGGAATAGTGTATGGATCCCATTCAGCGAGAAGAGTTTCCCTGTTGACTGGCTCATTGTCTGATACGCGGAGCTTCGCACCATAGATGACCTTGTTTCTCTCTCGTTTCTGACCCTTTTCATCCAAAACAGCCAAAGACCCGTTACGATTCATGACCACAAGTTCACCATCTCGATTCACGACAGTTTTAAGATCAATGAACTTAATACGTCCTTCATTTCGTGCAAACAACTGCGACGAACTTGATCCTAACCATTCCAGAAGAACTTGGCCCTCCGATTCTATCTTGTCTCCATCCTGAACTTTGACATTCATGTAGTCCATTACGGGATAACGTTCGTAAAGTCTGAACAATATTCTATTATCTTGTTCTCCACGAATTTGGAAAATGCCACCTCTTCGCTCAGCCTCGGAAATTCGAGACGGTCCATCAATGTTGTCAAAAATGAAAGACTGAGGTAGTAACTGACTATCATTTCTAACAACAAAACGTGTATTTTCAGGAATCTGGAACTTATATTTGGCGCCATCTTCATCCTGGAGACTAAAAGATTTTTTATCTGAGGAAATCCAAATCTTGCCTCCTGTTTTTTCGGCTTCTGTTGCTTTGTGGTAAGGACCTTCATACAAGTGAGAATATTCTCTCAATGTTTGGCCGTCTTCAACCAGCCATTTTTGTACTTCGTCTTTTGGTATGGAAAAATCCTCATAAACGACAACCGCTTTAATTTTTTCCTTTTCTTTAAGAATCATCACTTGCCCCTTCTTCCTGGAGGAAATGATGTTTCTCTTTAGTGAAGCGGTGCCTCCAATGTGAAAAGTTCGCATGGTCAACTGGGTTCCGGGCTCACCAATGGACTGGGCTGCAATTATTCCAACAGCTTCCCCAATGTTGACCATTTTCCCATGAGCCAGATCTCTTCCATAGCAAAGACTACATACTCCTCTTTTAGACTGGCAGGTAAGGACTGAACGTATTTTGACACGATCAATTCCGGAATCCTGTATTTTCTCTTTGTGTTCTTCCTGTATTTCTTCGTTGGCTTTTACTATGATCTCGCCCGTATAAGGATGCTCGATATCTTCCAAAGCGACTCGACCGAGAATACGGTCGGCCACATGTTCAATTATCTCGCCGCCTTCTTCCAGTGAGGCCATGTCTATGCCATCAAGGGTGCCACAATCTCTGTCGTGTATTATCGCGTCCTGCGCAACGTCAACCAACCGGCGCGTTAGATAACCTGAGTTAGCTGTCTTTAAAGCAGTATCGGCCAAGCCTTTGCGTGCGCCGTGAGTTGAGATGAAGTACTGTAAAACAGTGAGCCCCTCTCTGAAGTTAGCTTCTATTGGTGTTTCAATAATTTCGCCGGTGGGTTTGGCCATCAGTCCACGCATACCGGCAAGCTGTCTGATCTGCTGTGTGCTTCCTCTTGCTCCAGAGTCTGCCATCATGTAGATCGGATTGAAGCTTTCGACTTTCTTCTCAGATCCGTCATCAAGTCTTATCGTCATAGACCTCAGACCACTCATCATCCTTTCGGATATGTCTTCATTAGCCCGTGCCCAGATATCGATTACTTTGTTGTAACGCTCGCCATCGGTGATCAATCCCTCTTTGTACTGGTTCTGAATCTCCAATACTTCACTTCGAGCTTTATCTATAATTTCCTTCTTGGAATCAGGAATTGTCATGTCATCGACACAAATCGAAATTCCAGCTTTTGTAGCGAATTGATAGCCGAGATCCTTGAGCTGATCAGCAAGGATTACGGTTTTCTTGTCACCACATTTTCTGTAGGCTTCGTCAATCAGATTAGCCAATTCCTTTTTCTTCATTACTTTATTGATCGAAGAAAACGGTATCTCTTCGGGAACGATTTCTCGAAGAATAATCCTACCTACTGTCGTAGCAATGAGATCATTGTTTTCTTTAAGCAAAATCCGCTCGTGCAAGTCTACAACTCCAGAATCATATGCCACGCGAACTTCAGAAGCGTCCGAAAACTTTCTTGGTTCCTTATCAAGTTCAGGATCCACCGTTTCTCGAGTCAGATAGTAAAGACCGAGAACAATATCCTGAGTGGGGACAATAATTGGTTTGCCGTGAGCAGGAGATAATATGTTATTTGTGCTCATCATCAGAACACGAGCTTCTACCTGAGCTTCTATAGAAAGCGGAATGTGAACGGCCATTTGGTCGCCATCGAAGTCAGCGTTAAAGGCCGTGCAAACTAATGGGTGAAGCTGGATTGCTTTTCCTTCAACCAGGATAGGTTCAAAAGCCTGGATCCCTAGCCTATGTAGTGTGGGAGCTCTGTTGAGAAGCACGGGATATTCCTTGACTACATCCTCCAAGATATCCCAAACTTCCGGTGTTTCTTTCTCGACGAGTTTCTTGGCGCTCTTAATGGTGGTAACGTAACCACGCTCTTCGAGTTTGTTATAAATAAAAGGTTTGAATAGTTCGAGAGCCATTCTTTTGGGAAGGCCACATTGGTGAAGCCTAAGGTCGGGTCCCACCACGATTACTGATCGTCCCGAATAGTCGACTCGTTTTCCCAAGAGGTTTTGACGGAAACGGCCTTGTTTGCCTTTAAGCATGTCTGACAAGGATTTTAGGGGCCGCTTATTTGGTCCCGTTATAACCCTTCCCCGACGGCCATTGTCGAAAAGGACATCCACGGCCTCCTGAAGCATCCGCTTTTCATTGCGAAGTATGATCTCAGGAGCGTTAAGTTCCTTAAGGCGTTTCAGTCGGTTGTTCCTGTTGATTACTCGTCTGTAAAGATCATTAAGATCTGAGGTCGCAAAACGGCCGCCATCCAAAGGTACCAGTGGTCTGAGATCTGGGGGAATAACAGGAACTGTTGTCAGAATCATCCAGGCAGGATTTTGCCACTGTCTAAACTTACCAAGGTGATCAGGCGCAACAACTCTGGATCGCGTAAGTCTTTCAATGATGTTATTGATTTCCACGAAAGCTAATTGTTTTCTGATTTCCCAGCTTTCAGTTTCATGCCATTTTACCTGTACCTCTCGGGCAGTCTGAAGCAGTTCGAATAAAAATCTGCCTTTTTCTCCATCCGGATCGAATTCCTCATAAATGGAAGTCAGTTCTTTGACTAAAATGTCTGGCTCAATTCCTTTGAGTGATTCTAGAACTCTTAATCTCTTGGCAAGTTTTTTTCTCTTTGCTTCTGAAGCTGAGTCTTTCATTTCTTCTCTGAGTCTCACGCTCTCTGAAACTAAATCCAGTCTTTCAAGCGTGACTCGGACTGCTTCTCCACCCATCAAAGCTTCGAAATCGCCAATGTCCGAGCCATATTCATCAAGGATCTGACGATGCTTTTCCTCGTTAATCAGTGTTCCGGGTTCCAGGTCAGTGTTACCTTTTGAAATCACCAAGAAAGACTCGAAATAGAGAACCCGTTCAACTTCCTTGAGAGTCAAGTCAACCAAAGTGCCAATTCTGCTCGGGAGGCTTTTCAGAAACCAGATATGCGCTACCGGAGTGGCGAGCTCGATGTGTCCCATTCTTTCTCGCCGAACCTTGGATTGGATTACCTCTACACCGCACTTTTCGCAAATTGTTCCCCGGTGCTTCATTCTTTTGTATTTTCCGCAATTACACTCGAAGTCTTTCACCGGACCAAAAATCTTGGCACAAAAAAGTCCATCGCGTTCGGGCTTAAAAGTCCTGTAATTGATAGTCTCAGGTTTTTTTACCTCTCCATGGGACCACGATCGAATTTTTTCAGGAGAGGCCAATGATATCTTAACAGCATTAAAATTTAGAGGATCTTTAGGTTTTTCAAAAAAACTGTAATAAACTTCTTCCATATTTCCCTCCTAATGTAGGGGGTGACGGTTATCATTTGTCCGTCCGAGGGATTTCCGGTACAAGAAACATGTTCCAGACCACATTATAGTCAAATACTGACTTTGGCTTGATTCAAGCAAAGACAGAAATTTTAATGAACGGCCGTTGGAGGCTCACTCTCCAATAGCTCTACTTCCAAACCAAGCGATTTGATTTCCTTTACCAAAACATTAAATGATTCTGGTAATCCGGGTTCCAATACGTTGGTTCCTTTTACGATACTTTCGTACATTCTGGTACGACCAGTCACATCATCTGATTTTACTGTCAGAAACTCTTGGAGAGAGTAGGCTGCTCCATAAGATTCCATAGCCCAAACTTCCATTTCTCCTAAACGCTGTCCGCCGAATTGAGCTTTGCCACCCAATGGTTGCTGAGTAACAAGAGAGTATGGTCCAATGGCCCTGGCATGAATTTTATCATCTACCAGGTGATGAAGTTTGAGCATGTAAATTATGCCTACAGTCACTTTAGTGTCGAACGGCTCTCCTGAGCGAC
The DNA here is from genome assembly GCA_050176095.1 of Desulfomonilaceae bacterium. Lineage (GTDB taxonomy): Bacteria > Desulfobacterota > Desulfomonilia > Desulfomonilales > Desulfomonilaceae > CAITZA01. The sequence continues at coordinate 125 of JBFXII010000115.1, read as the reverse complement.
CATCGTACAGACGTGTTTGGCCTGTGCTGGCGAATCCGGCGCTGTTGAGAAGATCTTTGATTTCGTTTTCCCTAGCGCCATCGAAAACCGGAGTAGCTATTGGAACACCTTGGGAAAGCTCCATG
>JBFXII010000114.1:0-8301 GCA_050176095.1 Desulfomonilaceae bacterium | reverse complement strand
TTCAGTATTTTCTTCAGCCACCTCCAATTGTTCCGACTCAAGTTCCCTCCACATCTGGAGAAACTATTCCCAAACCCGAGACTTCGCCCGTTTCACGAAGTGAAGGCGCTTCAATGGATAAGCCTGAAGCTCCGGCTGTGACCACCACGCCGCTGGCTGAAGCAGTAGAGAAGCCCAGTGTGCCAGCCACGCCAGTAAAAGACACCAGGATTACTGTAGATACTCCGATTTATGAGGCAGTTCTTTCAACTGTAGGTGGTAGAATTGTTTCCTTCAAGCTTAAGGATTACAAGACGAGTCCGGGATCGGGCGATCTTGTTAACCTATATCCTCTCGAGGGTCCTGATACATCTGGTGTTTCGATTCGTCTAACTAGGGCGAATGAGGTCTTCACGGACAATTCTCTTGGCTATTCGATTGATGATGAAAAGACTGTTTATTCAATGAAGTCAGCAGGCGAGAGTCATCGTTTGACTTTTAAAGCCTCTGCTCCAAACGGCTTATCTATATCGAAGACTTATGTTTTCAAGTCTGATAACTATGCCATCGAAGTTGAGTATTCGATTACCAATACTTCAGATCAGGGAAGAAATTATCTTGTGACCTTTCCTTTGAAAAAGAGTTATTTTGACGAATCTCAACAATTTGCATGGAACAGCGCCGAAATTTTCCTGAATGGAACTTTAAAAGATTATTACTTCAAGGATATCAAGGGAGACGAAGAGCTTTCTGGACAAGTTGAATGGGCCGGCCTTGGTGAAGTCTATTTTCTCAAGGCCCTCTCATTTGGTCAGAAACCGGCCAGCAAGGTAACATTGCTCAAGCCCACTCAAGACCACATGGCAGAGATTTTAATTAGGTACGGATCGATAGATTTGCCGCCGTCTCAGCCTGTTGAAACAAGGATGGGGCTCTATCTCGGGCCCAAAGAAAGCGACGCACTGGCAAAAGCCGGGGACAATCTTTCTAAGGCCTTGTTTTTCAGCAACTATGGAATTCTCAATATAATGGCCGAGTATCTGATGAAGGTTCTGAGATTTTTCAACTCCGGCTTTGAGGTTGCTGGCATCAAGGTTCCAGGAACCAACAACTATGGCATCGATATTATAATACTTACTATTTTGATTAAAATCTTGTTCATCCCATTGACTCATAAAAGCATGAAGTCTATGAAACGAATGCAGGATATTCAACCTCAAATAGCCAAGCTCAAAGAAAAATACAAGGATGACAAGGCGGCTTTGAACAAGGCTACTATGGAATTGTTTAGGGAACAAAAGGTCAACCCGCTTGGCTCATGCTGGCCGATGTTCCTGCAAATTCCAGTTTTTATAGCCTTGTATCAAGCATTATCCTACGCGATCGAACTTAGGCAAGCTCCTTTTGTCTGCTTTCCCTCCATATACCTTTGCATCAACGACCTGGCGGCGCCTGACCCCTACTATGTGACACCAATACTAATGGGCGCTACTATGGTATTGCAGCAGTGGATGACACCCTCTGCTGGGGATCCGATGCAGAAAAAGATGATGTTGCTAATGCCAGTCATTTTCACGTATATGTTTTTGAGCTTTCCCGCAGGTCTAGTGCTTTACTGGTTGGTCAGTAATGTTTTGTCGATTGGTCAACAAATGATAACCAATCGGTTGGCCTAGCCTTAAAAGGTGACTAAACAGATGAGTTATTTTGAATTTACAGGCAAGAACGTTAAAGAAGCCATAGCCAAGGCGTGCACGGTACTGGATACCGAAGAGGCGCTACTGGAAGTAGAGGTAATAGCCGAGAGTACTAGAGGTTTTCTCGGGATAGTTGGACAGAGAGACGCGAAGATCCGTGTCAAGAGAAGAGACATCCTCAGAGAGGTCCTTGCCGCTAAAGAGGAAGATCTTGGGCCTGCGCCTAGTTCAGAGCCCGAAGAGACCCATCCTTCCGAAGAGATCAAGGTAGTCGAATCGCCCGTTGCTGTCGAGGAAGCGCAGCAGGTTCAGGAGACGCACCCTGATTTGGATAGAGCATGTCAAATACTTCAGGAAATTTTAAACATGATTCCTGTCGAAGTAGAAGTCAAGGGGTCAGTCTCAGAGGGCTGCATATATCTTGATATTCAGGGAGATAAGTCTGGGTTGTTGATCGGCAAGAGAGGGCAAACCTTGGATGCGTTGCAGCATCTACTTAACAAAATTCTCAATAGGGATAATCTGGGAAATACAAAAGTTGAGGTAATCATTGACACGGAGGATTATAGACGCAGAAAACAGGAAAACCTCAAAGAAATAGCTCTAAAGATGAGCAAGAAGGCAAAAAAGACTTTAAAGCCGGTATCCCTTAATCCCATGCCTGCAAGCGAACGCAGACTCGTGCATCTCATACTGGCTGATGACAAGGAAGTTTACACCAAGAGCTATGGTGAAGGCCCCTTGAGAAGAATTATCGTGTATCCTAGGCGCGCAATGGGCAACAAACGCAGAAGACACTAGATATAAAATTGACTTAAAACGACTTCATTCAGTTGTTTAAAGTAATATAAAAAAGGCTCCTTCTTTGGACAATTTGAATTGATCCAAACTTATTAAGGAGCCTTTTTTAGCCTAAACATATTTTGCAGCTGATGTTAATCACCGCGACGAAGAGCGATATGCAGCGCCCTCGCCTCATTAATTTTCTCTTCTTGTTTCATTTTTTTCATGGTAGCTTCCTGGACTTTGGCCATCAACAAGTCAAGATCGCACGGTTTCATAAGATAATCGAGAGCTCCGAGTTTCATACCATCAATTGCCGACCCTACGGTTGCGTGTCCTGTCAGCATTATCACCTCAACAAGAGGGTTTACGTTCTTAATGGCTTTTAATGTTTCGATGCCGTCCATTCCAGGCATTTTAACATCCAAAATTATCACATCAAAGGACTCGCCCAGGCCAAGTTTCTGCAATGCCTCAGGCCCGCTATTCGCTGTTGATACAGTGAGCCCTCGTTTTACAAGGCGCTTTGACAGTGTTTCAATAAAAGGTGCTTCATCATCGACCAAGAGGACCCTGGCTGTTGTCATATCATTTTCTCCTAAGAAATGAAGTCTTGTTTCAACTGGTTGACGTGAGGAGATTAACTGCATCTGGCTCATTTCCTCACAATAATGTTCATAACTCCAATCTATTGTTGTTTGCCTTACTAATCAAGTCATAATATTTTTAAATCAGTAAACGAGGAGCAGGTAAGCGGATGATATGGCAAGGCTCACCAGAGTAATAGGAGTAGCCTGAGCGCAAAAAGATCCGAAAGATATCTTGTGCCCGGCCTTTTCAGCTATACCTGTTGTGACAACATTAGCTGAAGCTCCGATGATTGTGCCATTACCTCCAAAACAAGCCCCAAGAGCCAACGCCCACCATAATACTCCTGATTCGGCTCCAGGTATCGTAGTGTTGAGAAAGGCGACAATTGGAAGCATGGTCGCCGTATAGGGAATATTGTCCACAATAGCAGATGCTATTCCAGACACCCATAAGATGATGAGAATGGCTATTGTCAAATTTCCCTGACACACTCCCGATATCCAATCTGCGATCGCCTGAAGAATGCCGGTGTGTTCAGCGCCACCCACAACTATAAAAAGCATGATAAAAAAGACCAAAGACGGCCATTCAACTTCCTTCTCCAAAAGCTCCACTATGTCAGTCTTTGTCAGCAGGATGATCAGGGCGGCCCCAAAAAGGGCAGCCACACTAACTTCCATGTGAAACTTTCCATGAAGGATAAATAGCGTTATCACACCAAGAAGCACTGCCCCTCCTACGGTGAGTATACGCTTGTCGTTGATTCTGTATTTTTCCTTCAGAAAAGACAGTAGCTTGGGTATGTCATCCACTTTGGCTTTTTCGTAAACTTTCCCATATAGAATTTTGTTGTAAGCAAGCTGGGCTATCAGGACTATAACAACAACAGGAGCAAGATTGAGGACGAAATCATTGAAGGTAAGTCCTGCGTATGATCCAATCATGATGTTCGGTGGATCACCAATTAGCGTTGCTGTTCCGCCGAAGTTAGAGGCGATTATCTCAGGCATAAGGAACACAAAAGGAGATACTCCAAGCACCATGGCTATTTCCATCGTTACGGGAGTTAGAAGCAGCATTGTCGTGACGTTATCCAGGAAAGCGCTGGCAACTGCTGTCACAATACACAGGGCGGCAGAGAGCATATAAATCTTGCCTCTAGCGACCTGAAACGATTTATAAGCAAGCCACTGAAAGACACCGGACAGCTTTAACACGCCAACTATGATCATCATGCCCATTAGTAAAAAGACCACATTCCAGTCCACTGTCACCAGGGCTTGTTCCCACGTGATGAGTTTATATGCGTCATCAAAAGTTCCCAAAGTATGGGTGATCAACAGAAGTGTGGCTGCGCCTAGAGCGGCCGCTAATGTCCTATGAAGGATTTCGAAAGCAATTAACACATAGACTGCCGCAAAAATGATCAAGGCAATCCAGAAAGCCGCTCCCTGTATTCTCGACATTTTTATGTTTGCATGAGTTAGCCAGCGATGTACTCCCTGTTCATCCTTACCTTCATCGTAAATCTTTTTGAGGGTTATCATATCTGAGGGTTTAAAGCTGGGACGAGTAACCTTTATGGAGAGAGATCCTCTGTCTGCCGCCTCGCCTGAGATGGGAAGCTCGAAGTGAAAAAGCCCGTTTTTACCGGTTGTTAAATCTTTTTCCGCATGAGTCCCCATGCTTTCAGGGATGAAAGGTTTTCCGTTTAGGTAGGGCATGATTTTGGCGTCATCAACAGGATGGCCAACTGAATCAACGACCTTGCCTTCTACAATCAACAATGTGTTTGATGATGCTTGGCTTGCCGCATTTGCTCCATTAAAACCAAGCGCCAATAAAATCACGACAATGAATGTGACAAGAGAATTACGTGTCATGCATGAGTTCCTTTCAGAACATTACAAAGAATTAAGACGCTTGAAAATCACATGGTTTTGGGGACCAGAATGGGCATTCCCAATATAGGCCATATGACCAGGGTGGCCAACGCGATTACAGCCATCAGTATTACACTTGCTGGAATACCATACAAGAAGAATTCTCCACTGGTAAACTGCTTGGAATCGTAGGCAATGGCATTTGGGGCAGCGCCGACCAACAACAGGAAGGGCATACCAGCTGTAACCAGTGAGGCATACATGACAACATACGGTGACACTCCCAGGTATCCGGAGATTACCAATGCCACCGGAAGCGAAATCGCTATCGCTGCGACGTTCATGATAAAGTTGGTCATAAGCATGACGAAAAACGCTATTCCAATGACGAATACCAACCAATGAGCTTCCTTAAACATCGCCAGCCAGTTTACGGCCAACCATTTTGCGGCTTCCGTTTCCCATAAACAGAATCCTATGCTCATTGCGCCCGAGAAAAGCAGGACTATGTTCCAAGGAATGAGTTCCAGATCTTCAATATCCAGAATTCTTACTACGAAAAACAGAATAGTCGATATCAATATGATGGCCGTTTTATCTAATTTCTGGAGAGACGGCACCATAACCTGGAGAGACATCACTGTGATGGCTCCAAAAATTATGATTAGAGCCAAGATCTCTTTCTTGGTTATTGGGCCTAAATTGGCGCTCAGCTCAGAGACCCTCTCTCTAAGGCCAGGTATGACTTTCTTTTCTGGCTTGAAGAAAATCAGGAAAAATACCCACAAAAGGGCTACCATCAATATGCCCACTGGAAACATGTAATAGGTGAGTTCAAAGAATGAAGTGTCTACCCCTACCATTTCTTTGAAGAAACCAAGCGCCACAATGCCTCTAGCCGCTCCGAGAAGTGTTATGATGCTTCCGGCGCCGCAAACGTAAGCCATTCCTATAAACAAACCTTTACCGAACTTGGTCGGTTTGTCACCCTCTCCATAGAGACTGTAAATGGCCAATAACAACGGGTACATTGTGGCTGCTACCGCAGTGTGAGCCATTATCAGAGTCAGCGCCGTAATCAGAATGAACACCCCTAGATAAATGGTAGTTGTTTTTTCACCAATTATTTCAAGCATTTTATAAGCAATGCGCTTAGTAAGACCGGTCTTGGTGAAAACCATGCCAATTACAAGTGAAGCGAAAATGAACAGCACCGAGGGGTCCATGAAATCCTTGAAAGCTACCTTCGCGGGTCTGATCATGAACAAGGCCTGAGCAACACCAATTAATAAGCTTGTGACACCAATGGGAATAACCTCGAAAACCCACCATGTTCCAGCCAATAGAAATACCGCTAAGGCGCCTTTACCTTGTTGAGTAAGTGGAAAATGTTTTCCCATGGGATCCACTGCGTCGGGCCAGGGTGGAGAGTAATACACGATGAAAAACAGGCCCAAGCCTGTAAACATTGCGATCCATCTTGTCCAATCTATTTTCTTACCTTGGGCTGCCGTAATATTTTCAGCGCTCATCAAGCAAGTCCTCCAAATTGTTCTATTAAATTGAAATGATCCTAGATCTTGCAGGCTTTCATCTTTGCGACTACCTGATCAAAAACATCTACCAATCTCAATAAGCCTACAGCTTCGCCTCGAGAGGTTACCACAAGGGCCTGACAACGCTTCATTATTAGATGATGAATAGCTTTGCTCAGCGAAACTTCCTCATCGATGTAAACTTCTGACGACTGGTGTGCAATAAATTCGCCAACCTTGTGGTCGAGACATTTCTTGCAAATGTCAAGCAGGGGCGCTTTCCACAAATCATAGTTATCAAGCATGGAATGTAGGAACTCCGGAGTCAGGCCAAATCTAGAGACTTTCCTCAGTTCCTCATTCGTAAGATATTCCGGCTCAAGACAGGTGAGAATATCCATGCGATTAAGCTTTCCAATCACGTTGCCAGACCTGTCACAAACCAAAACCGCCATAAATCTATGACCTTTGCCGTCCAATCGTTGACGGCCCTCTTCCAGAGCCTGAACCGCCTCATAGAGAGAAGCGTCCTCATCAACTCGTGGGTAACCCTCAAATGATGTCATAAGGTCCTTAACCCTAATGGTTTCCATGAAAGCGTCTCCTTGTGGAATTTTTTTCCTTCAAGCCAGTTCAAGTCTACAGCTAGCATTGCGTAGCGCTTTTAGCTTAAGCCCCAAAAGTCTTGGTGTTTTTTTAACAACTGCGGAACCTATTTGCTGAGCTGTTTATGGCGCCTGCGCAAGTAGTTCAGCCTAAAAACAGGCTTAATTTTTGTTCCAATTCATACAGAACAGCATACTTTCCTAATAACCCCTGGTCTTTATAATTCGATCTACTTCCGCATTTTTTATCCTGTCTTCATGCTCTTTTTTTCGCTGAAATGCCTTATCGAGTTTTTCGACCAGGATCGCCGTATCGGTTGGTTTCAACAGGTAATCAAAAGCGCCTAGCTTCATCCCGGTAATCGCAGTGTCAACAGTTGTGTTTCCTGTCAACATGACCACCTCAGTCAACGGCTTAATTGTCTTGACTTCCTTGAGAGTGGATATACCGTCACGTCCAGGCATCATGACATCTAGAATAACCACATCGATGTCAGTCTTCTCCAAAATCGCCAACGCTTCATCCCCACTCAAAGCAGTCAATACTTCAAAATCCCTTGTAACAAGACGTTGAGAGAGCACCTCCACAAACTGCTCCTCATCATCCACCAAAAGAACTCGAATCTTCATTTATTGTCTCCGAATTTTTTAACTGAAGACTTGACTCGTGGCTGTAAAAGAGAGAATTGCGCGTGTCAAGCGGTACGACATAAGGGCAATAATCATGCCATGTTATAAAAATCTAATTGTTCAGTGTATTTTAGTGAAATAGAGGTATCAGGTTGGGGCAATTATAAAACATTATGGAACAAAACGAAGCGCACAAAACGACACATAATGAAACATTAGGTTGGTTGGGCGGATTTTTGAGATATGGATCGCTCCATGAGTATTGAACCTGGCGACAGCGCGTCTTCAATCGCCAGTTCAATGGCCTTCGAACTGGAGCCGATTACTGAATCAATTACGGATACTTTCTTCCAGACCAGATATTGATAATATTCGTCTTCGATCCCTCCGCAGATTACCATAGTGATTCGTTCATCCAGTATCATTCGGCATAGAGTTTCGGCGGAGGCTTCCGAGAGAACAATTGTTCTTTCTTCAACGATTCTTTTATTGTCATCTACAAGAGCAATATATGCTTCTGGGGCTAGGTCAAAGCGTGGCGCTATGTCATCACCCAATAATGGCACTAATATTTTAATCATGAAAATACCGACCTAAA
>JBFXII010000113.1:0-8363 GCA_050176095.1 Desulfomonilaceae bacterium | reverse complement strand
GCCGAGGGAGAAGAACAAGCAAGAGAAATCCGAGCAAACGCGAATAAAGAAAAAGAGATTATTTTGGCAGAGGCATACAAGAAAGCTGAAACTCTACGAGGACAGGGAGACGCCGAGGCCACCAAAATTTATGCTAAGGCTTATGGACAGGATGAGGATTTTTTCTCTTTCCTGCGTCATATGGATGCGTACGAAAGAATTTTCCAATCCGAGAGTACTTTACTACTAAGACCAGATTCTCCATTAATGAGATTTTTCGATACACCCTTCCCAACGGCGTCGAAACGATGATTTAAAATATCTGCTTCCAGGACCAACGTCGGTATTGACCTGACGACTCCCTTGGTTTATGTTTCGCAGTTGAGTGCGGAATTGATGCTGTTATAAAGGATTACAAAGATGAGAGCATTACTGATATATCCAAGTATTCCCGACACGTTCTGGAGTTTTAAACATATTCTGAAATTTATTCGTAAAAGAGCAGCCCATGTGCCCCTTGGCATTCTGACAGTGGCCAGCATGATGCCGAAAGAGTGGGAAATAAAGCTCGTCGACATGAACGTAGAAAAGCTGTGTGACGAATCCATAGAATGGGCTGATATTGTTTTCATCAGCGCTATGGTTGTCCAAAAGGAATCTGTCCGAGAAGTCATGGACAGATGCAAACAATTTGGCAAAAAAATAGTGGCCGGGGGACCTCTGTTCACAAGCGTGCCTGACGATTATACGGATATCGACCATCTTATTCTTAACGAAGCGGAGATTACCTTTCCAAAATTTCTAAATGATCTGGCTAATGGTTCACCCGCTCACATTTATCAGTCGGAAGAAAAGCCGGACATCACCCAGACGCCTTTACCTCGCTGGGATCTAATTAACATGAATTATTACGCATCCATGTCGATTCAATATTCCCGTGGATGCCCATATGACTGCGAATTTTGCGACATAGTAAAATTGAATGGTCGCCGACCTAGGGTAAAATCCCCGCAGCAGATGATCAAAGAATTTGAAGTTCTTTATGAAATGGGATGGAGGGGACGTTGTTTTATAGTAGATGATAATTTTATCGGCAATAAGGTCAAGGTCAAACAATTGCTTAGGGAGCTAATCCCATGGCAACTAGCTAGAAAATATCCCTTTAGCCTTTTCACAGAAGCGTCGGTCAATCTAGCGGATGACAAGGAATTAATGAACCTGATGACATCGGCAGGTTTTGATTCCGTATTTCTTGGCCTCGAAACGCCCGCCGAAGAGTGCCTGCTAGAATGCGGGAAACATCAGAACACCGCCAAAGATTTGGTCGAAGCTGTCAAAACCATCCAGAGAAATGGGATGGAGGTAATGGGGGGATTTATCATCGGCTTCGACAATGATCCCCCGAACATCTTTGAAAGGCAAATTAACTTCATTCAATCAAGTGGAGTGGTCAAAGCCATGATTGGTCTGCTAAACGCAATACCGGGTACTAGGCTGCATCAGAGACTTAAGAATGAAGGTAGATTACTTGATAGTTGTACCGGAGATAACTGCGACGGCTCGTTAAATTTTATTCCGAAAATGGATGCAGAAACAATTAGAGCTGGTTATCAAGCTGTATTAAACAGCATTTATTCGCCCAGAGAGTATTATCAGAGGATATTGGAATTTCTCAAGGAATATAAGCCGATCCGGAAGAAACGAATCGACAAACTAGAGATTAGAGCGTTCTTTAGCTCAATCTTGTACTTGGGTATTTTAGAGAAGGGCAAAATTTACTACTGGAAATTGTTAATTAAAGCCCTAATGTTTCACAGGGCTTCTTTCGGAGAAGCTATTTCCAGCGCCTTGTTCGGATATCATTTTAGAAAACTGTTAAGCAAATAGCTTACTATACAGAACCATTAGGAGAAATAATTCGAACCATTATTTCGTCCGATTCACGGTAATAGGTTTCGTTTTCTAAACGCATTTGCCAATAACCGTTTTCTAAGAATGGAACAGATTGAATTTTCCAGATTTTTCGAAGGCCGCTATTTCCTATAGTCATGTGGTCATCTTGAATCAGGATCTTTCCAATCCTTAAATTAGATTCGGTGTTACGAAATTCAGCCGTGCCATTGAGGTGTATTATAATCCACGAGCCTTTTTCCCCAAACCATTCCCCGGCAAAATTTATGTGCTTTTTGTTTAGTGGTTCAGCATTGGAGAAATCGACTGAGTGAACGTTTTTGAAGATACTATAAAATATTGGCGTTGAAGTAATAAAGAAAAAAGCTGTAGATGCCAATATTAAGAAGGATATGAGAGATATTTTAAACATGCGTTCTGCTTGGACCGATTCATCTACCAGCACGAGTTGGACAAAAAGAAGCCCGGCGGACATGATAAAGGGTATGGCTCCGAACAAGGAGGATACGGTCGTCTCGCCGGGCAATTGAATGACTAGTAATCATAGTCTATCCAAGGTTGAAATATCTGTCAAGTTTTGAGTATTTTCGAAACCAATTTTGTTTCAGACTTTGGAACCAATTTTTTATTGCGTTACTTCAAGTTTCTTAAATACCTCATATCACAGCAGAGATCGAATTGCTCTACCGTGATCATTTTTTCACAAGTGTTATTGTCTTTAAACATGGAAGATCAAGCTCGTGCATGAATCAATAATATTAAAAACTCCTCGAGAAGTCGCTATCATGCGTGAAGCTAATCGCATAGTAGCCGAGATTCTTGAAAAATTGGGCGAAGTTGTTGAACCTGGCGTCACGACAGGTCATCTCGATAAAGTGGCCGAACAGATGATCAGAAAGGCCGGAGCTAAAGCAGCATTCAAAGGCTACAGAATGAGCGATAAACGCCCGTACCCTGCTTGCATTTGCTCTTCAGTCAATGAGGAAATAGTCCATGGTATACCTGGATCAAGAGTTTTGAAGGATGGAGATATAGTAGGGGTGGATGTCGGAGTTGTTTACAAGGGTTTTGTGGGAGATGCCGCTAAGACATATCCAGTCGGCATCATTACTGAAGCAGCACAAAAACTTCTGAAGGTGACTGAGGAATCGCTTTACAAGGGAATAGATCAGGCCTGGCCGAACAACCGTCTCCAGGACATTTCAAGGGCCATCCAAAAACACGTTGAGTCTAATGGATATTCTATAGTACGCGATTTCGTAGGACACGGAGTTGGAAGAAAAATGCATGAACCTCCACAGGTTCCAAATTATACAGGAGTCGGATGGAATCCTCGACTGGAAGCTGGGATGACCCTAGCCCTCGAACCCATGGTTAATGAGGGCACATGGAGAATTAAGCTTTTAGAAGATGAATGGACCGCTGTTACTGCAGACGGAAAACTTTCAGCTCATTTCGAACATTCGATTGCAGTTACTGATGATGGACCAATGATCTTATCCCTGCCCTAAAAAAAATGCGTCATTTTAAAAACATCTTCAAAGGCAAGAGAATCACGGTGATGGGCCTCGGGCTATTGGGCCGTGGTCTGGGTGATACGATTTTCCTGATTGAATGTGGAGCAGAGGTTACAGTTACTGATCTCAAATCTCCTGATCAATTGCGTCCATCAGTAGAGAGGCTAAAAGAACTCCCTGTAACAATTAAACTGGGCGGCCACGATCCCGATGACTTTGCCCAAGCTGATATGATACTTCGCAATGCAGACGTGCCTGCTAGCTCTCCGTATCTTGAGATAGCTAAACACAACGGCATTCCAATAGAGATGGATGAAAGTCTGTTCTGTAAATTTTTCGACGGATTAGTAGTAGGAATAACTGGCACGAGGGGCAAGACCACTACCACTTATCTAATTAACCACATACTCCAAGGGGCAAAACGAAAGACGCATCTAGCGGGTAACATCATGGGAGTGGCGACTCTTCCACTCTTAAAGATTGTTGAACCCGAGGACATAGTAGTTCTTGAACTTTCAAGTTGGCAACTGCAAGGATTTCATGAGGCTAGAATATCACCACAAGCTTCCGTCTTTACAAACATTTATCCCGATCATTTGAACAGGTATCATGGCATGGACGAATACATATTCGACAAAAAAGCCATTTACAGTTACCAAAAGTCGGAAAATTTCTGTGTTTTCAATTTAGACAATTCTGTTACTAGGGATTTGTCTAAAGAATCAAAAAGCAAGGTTATTTATTTTGAAATAAATGACGTGCCCAAGGATTGGGAAATAAGAATTCCAGGGGCTCACAATTTAGAAAATGTTGCAGCGGCGATCCAAACGACGCGGACTCTTGGAATTCCCGAAAACATCATCAGAGAATTCTCAGAGTCTTTTGGGGGGGTTGAGCATCGCCTGCAATGGCTTGGAACGCGGAACGGTGTTGATTTTGTTAATGACACCACCAGCACCACCCCGGTTTCAGGAATAGTCGCTCTCAATTCCTTGTCATCCAGAGAGATATTGCTAATAGCTGGTGGAGCCGATAAGAAACTGGACCTGAGTGAATTTGCGAAAATAGCTGCGGCAAGAACGAAAAGGATAGCGTTGTTAGACGGCTCCGCCACCAATGAACTCTATCGCAAGTTGGCGCAATATGGAGCTGAAAGCAAAATTGCTGGGATCTTCAAAGACTTGGAATCCGCCATAAATGAGCTTTATAGGTCAGCAACCAAGGGCCAAGTTATATTGCTCTCCCCTGCATGCGCATCATTTGGAATGTTCAGAAATGAATTTCATAGGGGAGAGAGCTTCGTAAAGATATTCGATGCATTGGAAGACAACTGATCAATCCATGCAGAATTGACTCAATGGAGCCTAATCACTGTTTTTCACTCAGTTGCACAAAATTTTGTATTAAGACCTTAGAACTCCATTGAGTATTTCCTGAATATCATGCGCTGGCCTCAAGTGTGCATTTGGTAAAATCAATAGGCTGCTTACACCCCCTGCAAACATGTGGCCTGTCGAACTCATCGGAAAAGATTTCAACCATTTTGCCGCAATTAGGGCATTTGCATGAGAAGGAAGAAAGGTTCTTGTTGGCTTCAAATCCGGGACAGTGCATCGGTGTGCTCATCTTCATACTCCCCTTTTTCCGATTTTGTTGCGAACAATAGATTTTCCAGTGTTCACTAAAATAATAGACCACTGTTCTAAAACGGGCAATAAAAAAGGGCTACGTTTTCTCAGGTAATTGGGGGAACTGAGAAGGGTTAGAAAAATCGCGGGTTCGGTCCTGAGGTTCCAGTTACTCAACCATTTATTATTACTATTCTGGAAAGAATCATCACACGATATTACAATGGATATGACGCTCAGCCGAAATTTGCATCTTGTCTTATACTAATGTTCCATTACAAAAGACCGAAACTCACCCCTCGAGAATATTTCTAAGTTCCTTTAATTCTCTCTTGATCTCTAACAATATATCTCTGTAATCGTCCTGACTTGATGGCAAGCTTGCAGATTCGACTTTTTCCTGACCAGTAGAAACATCCTCTCGACCGTGCGAAGTCCTTGTAGCTCTAGACGCTTTTCTCTCAGCCGCCGTCTGTTTCTTCATTTCCTGAAGCCGCTTTTTGGCGCCAGCTATAGTGAACTTCTCGTCGTAAAGAAGATGTTTTATTTCAAGTAATAATTCTAGATCCTTCTTATGATAGAGTCTTTGCCGAGCCCTTGTGCGCGTTGGTTTGAGAATCTTGAATTCAGACTCCCAATATCTCAACACATAAGGCTCTACATCCAGGATTTCACTAACTTCACCAATTTTGAAATACTGTTTCTCCGGAATTGCGATGGTCATCTCCTACCCACCCCTCCTCATGAGAATGCAAACAACTGCTCCAACAAGATTACAACCAAAATTAATCATTTATCAAAACAACGCGATAAAAAATTAACGTTAGTCCCTGACTGAGGCTCCAAACCTTTCGGCCAGCGACTCAATCACTTGAGAATGAACCTCTTGGACTTCAGCGTCTGTAAGAGTTCGATCCTCAGACTGGTACCTTATCCGGAAGGCCATGCTTTGATAACCCTCAGGAATAGATTCACCTCGATACAAATCAAATAGGATCACGGAATTTATAATACCATGCCCCAAACGTGAAATCAAGTGCTTAATGTCATCTCCTGAACAATTTGTTTCAACTACAACCGATAAGTCACGCTCTACGAAGGGATAGCGTGGCAAAGGTCTAAAAGCTATTTTCTTGCGGTATTCAAGCAAGAATGGCTCGAGCAGAATTTCAAAAACCTGAATTTTACAAGTTAAACCAAATTCTCTAGTCTTTTTGGGATTTAGTTCTCCAACAAATCCATGAACCAAACCATTTGCCAGTAAATTAGCTGACTTACCTGGATGAAGAAAAGCCTTGTCTGATCTTGAAAATTTAACATCCTCGCATCCCAATCCCTCCAAACAATTTTCAATCGCGCCTTTCACATCGTAGAAATCGGTTTCAGGTCTCGTTTCAACTTTACCGTATGTGTTTATTTCTCCTCTGTTGTAGTGCCAGTTATTGGAATATCGAGGGCCTACAGCTATTCCGGAAAGAACTAAATCCTCTCTTGGTAACTCACTTCCCTCAACAGGCACAAAAACTTTTCCCAGTTCAAACAGCCGAATTGATTCTGTTTTAAAATTCAAGTTTCGCTTTAACGCGCTCATCAGGCCGGGCAACAACGACCTTCTCATAACAGAGTAATCTTCGGTAAGTGGATTGATCAACTTAAGTTGGCCGTCATGTTCCGTTAAAAGCCCCAAGTCTATGCAGGCGTTCTCCGGAATAAAAGACATTGAGACAATCTCTGTAAAACCCGAAGCTTTCATGAATTCAGCCGCGAGCCTCACTCTGTTATGTAATGTCCTGGACTGATCGGACTTCACGCGGCCAACAGGCATGGACACCGGGATGCGTTGAAAACCGTGAATCCGTGCAACCTCCTCGGACATATCCACTTCCCTCTCCAGATCCCATCGCCATGATGGGCTCTGGCAGATGAGTGATTCTTCTGATTCGCCACACACCTCACATTTTATATCCAACCGTTCCAGATACTGGATTATTTCTTCTTTTCTAAAATCAACCCCTACTAAACTTGAAACCTTTCTGTTCCTGACTGTCACTCTAGTACGGATAATCGGGTTTGGGTAAGCGTCTACAACGCCCCGTAGGACTTCTCCACCGGCAATTCTCTGCATCAAGAACGATGCCCTATTAGCTGCCCACAGGGCCCCCTCGGGGTCAGTGCCTCTCTCAAACCGAAATGACGCCTCAGTAGACATCCCAAGCGACTTGGCCGTTCTTCTTATGCCGAATCTTTCAAAACAGGCGCTTTCAATAACTACATCTTTCGTGAAGTTCTCAATTTCGGAGTTTTGACCTCCCATGATACCTGCTAAAGCTACCGAACGTTTTGCGTCGCATATCATGAGACTGTTTTTGGGAAGATTTCTCTCCATTCCGTCCAATGTGACAAAAGTCTCCCCGTCTGTGCATCGACGAACTACTATTTTGCCGCCTTCCAGCCGGTGGTGATCGAATGCATGTAGGGGCTGTCCACACTCCAGCAGCACGAGGTTGGTAACATCTACGACATTCGAAATAGGTCTTACACCATGCCTAAAAAGCTTTAGTCGTAACTCGAAAGGAGAAGGAACAATTCTTACTCCCCTGACCATTCTGGCAACATACCTCGGACACAGTTGAGGATCCCATAATTCGATTTCAAGTTTAGTATCTATCGCGTCGTCAGATTCAACTATTTCGAACTGAGGTTTCTTGCATCGAGCATTGATCAAAGCAGCCAGTTCTCTTGCTACTCCCAAGATTGATAGACAATCACCGCGATTTGGAGTTACTGACGTCTCCAGGATAAAGTCGTCGATATAATTGAGCGCAGAAGTTAGTGGTAAGCCCACTGGAATTCCTGGTTCAAGAATTAGAATCCCGCTAGCATCCTCTCCTAAACCCAGCTCTTTTTCCGAGCAAAGCATTCCCTTCGATTCAATTCCCTTGATCTGTCTAACACTAACTGTGATACCACAGGGCAGCTCTGCCCCAACTGAGGCAAATGCCGTTATATCGCCAACCTGTACGTTTGGAGCCCCACATACTACTTCTTCGGTCCGGTCAGACAAATCTACCTTAACGATACAGAGTTTATCTACAGCGGGATGTGGCGATTTTTCTAAGATTTTGGCTGTGAAAACACCATTAAGACCACCGCCAACATGATTGACGGACTCTACTTCGATTCCACCCATTGTCAAATGCTCAGCAATCTCGAAGGCAGTCTTGTCATTTTCCACAAACTCCTTCAGCCAGATTAAGCTGACGAGCATACTTGATCACCCCGCATCAATCTAAAGAATTGTTATATCAGAAAATATTCAAAATCACTT
>JBFXII010000112.1:0-8380 GCA_050176095.1 Desulfomonilaceae bacterium | reverse complement strand
TGGACTCCAATTTTTTTTCTGGTCTTTTTCATGACAAATCCTCAGTGGCTACTTCGATTATTGAAGTCCTTTTCGGAAACTGAATTGGGCGTAGCCAGTCTTCACTGGGGTATTCCAGTGAAAACTGACCTCTTGAATGCGGCTATTCAAAAAACTCTGCTAGACTTGTTAGTAACTCTCTGAAATCTTTGGTGGGAAAATTTCCACAGGTTGTCTGGCTTTCCACATGCTACCAAGGATTATGACTGCGCCTATTGCCAATGCAAGACACATGGTCGCAAAACTGGCTATGTCCAGATAGTAGATCACTGATTTGGATGTCGATATCAGACTAAGCTGCTCAAGGTATTTAGGTATTGCCAGTGCCCTGCTGAAAGCTACTATCAGCATTATTGTGCCCATAACTACCTTGATCATGTGTTCCTTGACATAAGTGGTCCCGATAGCTCCAAGCTGAACGCCCAGAAGTGAACCGGCCAGTATGATCAGGGTCAAACGAATGTCCACCATCCCGTGTATGGCCCATTTGATCGAACCGCCCAGACCCATCAGAAAGGCGATGACCAGTTCCGTTGCCGAGGCGATCAAACCACCGGCTCCAACCACATATATCATTCCCGGAACTCCGACAAAGCCTCCCACGGCAATCGTGGCCGCCAGCGCTCCTGTGGCAAAACCCACCGGAATTGTGAACCACAGTGAAATTCTAATGTTAGCAGTCTTGAAGTAAATCATCGGGGGAATGTTTATGCGCTGCAATCGTTCGGCCAAACCTGATGGTTTGTCGCTGGCTTCGGATCCCGACGTTTTCCAGGCGTCATAAAAGACATACCCGCCGACCACGAGGAGAACCAGCACGAATGAAACACTCACATAAAGATTCGACCCAGCCTCACCCCATTTCGAGAGAACCATCTCCTGGATCTTGATACCAGCCTGGACACCAACCGTGGCTGAAGCAGCCATTACCAGTCCCAACTTCAGATCAACCTGGCCATACTTGTAACGCTTGTAAGCGCCAACCATGGCTTTGGGAAACTTGTGACACATGTTACTGGCGACCGCCACAGCAGCCGGAACACCCAAACTCATCATACCGGGAGTCAGTACGAAAGCTCCTCCTGAACCAATAAATCCGCTAACTAGCCCACCTATGAAGCCTACTATGAATAGAAAACTCACATTCATCCATGTAAGGTCTATAAACTTTGCGCCTTCCATAGCCAGATCGGTCATGATGTCCTCCAAATCTATATTTAAACGCTCATGCGTAAACGAGGTCTCTTCCTCTGCGTAGGTCTCTTTGTCGCCTGTTCAGCCCTCGGCTGCGGAGCCTTGCTTATCGCCTCGATGCCCAGCATGGACCACAGGTTGCTCGAAAAAGAACCATGAGCGAATGAAAAGACAAACACTGTGGCTATCGGAAGAGCAGCATACACGCCGCCCTTGGCAAACACTGCCGTAAGAATTTCGGTATGTGTAAAAGCCGCAGCATACAATGCCGCTGTAATGGCACCATAAAGAAGTGTTTTACCCAGCAACTGTTTCTTGCTGGTTGTGGATGTCGACGCCATTTTTCCTCCCAATTGTTTTCATGCTTAGGCGAATGGGAGCTCGGTTCTCTCCATTCAAAAAAAGTTTCCCGCCGTACTACACCCTCATTGCAGTCTTCCTGACCTGTTTCTCCGATTGTTTCACTCTTGATTGACGGCTTTTCACATCCTCCACCCGAAAAGCCTTCTCCATTGACATCGCAGTTTCAAATTCTCCTGCTTCTGCGAAAGCAACTACGACTGACATTGCCTGGAAATAATCTGTGAATAGCCTCATGGTGACCTCCGTTTGAAATTCGGCGTTGACCATGGACTAATCAAATAACGTGCCAACACGACAACATGTTGGAATAACACTTAAAACAGCTTTTATGTATAGGCGGGGCGCTTCAGATGAGCCTTCATAAGCATTGCAATTAGCAACAGCAGTGAGATAAAAGCCCTCTGGCCCCTTATAGATGTGGATTTACGAAAATGTAGAACAAAAGATGCGATGTTACACAATGCAACTTACATAAGCCAAGTCGGCGAGCGGAGTGTCCCCGAAAACCACCCCCTCCTTGGCAGATACTTTGATGTTCGGACATGTGTTGATCAGGGCCGATTTGAAATTGGCGGCTTTTACCATTTTCTCCTGATATGCCTTTGCGCCGTCCCCGTTATTGCCTGAAAGGCTTAGAAGAGTTTAAGACAAAACCGTATGGCCCTAGGTGGCGCCGGAATATATGCCGGTCAGCCCCTCTTAAGCCGACCTCTTACAACAATCGAATGATCCCTTTCCAGAATGGCCGGGAGCTTCTTGTGCGACTCGTATGCGAGGCGATAACCTATCGTATGAGACAGGCCTCCCAGCTCTTCCCTGAGGTTCTTCATTTCCCCAACAAGTTTTTCTACTCTTCTTTAAAGCCTAGATATATTCGACGTGAGTTGACCAATTTTAACCGCTAGATCATCCAGTCTATCAGCCAACTGTTTAACGATGTCCTTGAGTTCATTGAATTCTGTTTTTTTGACGGAGTTCTGCAATTCCTCGAACATTGAACCTAGCGCATCGACAACAGCTTCGGCAGCGTCCGGTTCCATGCTCTCTCTCAGCTTGTTGTAAATTTTGAAAGTATTTATCATCAAAATGCCCCCCGCAAATTTTCAGACTTTCAACCACGATTATAATAACAACTATTGGACATTCCGTCAAAATCTCGTAGTGTGACAATCTGGGTCATAAGAATCGCCCATCATGGTAAGCACGAATCTGATTAGATAAACCCTTTTATCTCCGGATTTATCCCCTAGTCCAGGCTTTCCGGATTGGCGGGCGCGGGCGCCTCAAAATTCACATCGTGTGTTCATTAACCTGATTATTCAACGCAATTACGCAGTGTTGGCGCAAGCGCCTACTCAACCACACGTCTCAACTCAATGGTTACAAGATTGTGCTTATCCATGCAATCAAGCTCTATGACATTAGGATCACCCCACTCAGGTGGAAATCCGCCCCCAAACTGTAACATGATTATATATGGGAAAATCTGGTGATAGAAAAAACCGCAAATTCCTCCAGTGTCGTGACCGCTGAGCGCTATCGTCTGACCAACTGTGTGTCCGGCGCTGCAATGTCCCTTCACTCCCTTTATGACTCCGACTACTTTGTGGCCGACCTGAGGCATTTCGTGTGTCGACATATCCGTTTGGCTCCTTTCATGGCGATTTTAAAAAAACAACATGAAACAACCCTATAATGCGTGATCCCCTGCGTGTTGGCCCTTTGTTGGACACCGCACGACGTACGTACTCAACAACTTTTCCAGAGGCGCTGAATTTAATTTGCCGGATATCTCATTAATACATATACGGAGGATTTCTCGGCTTGTCTATCTTTTCCCAGGTCAAGCCAAGACGCTGATTGAAAAAATTCCCGAGACGGTCAAAAAGCCTTTTCCAGTGGCTCCGCCCCTCATTCAAACCTTCAAAGATCTCAATGACGTGTTCCTTGATATTGGCCAACTCCTGCTTGGGCAAAAAAGACACCGCCCCCAATTGAAGAGCCTTGTTCACGCTGTCAACAGTAATACTGTGAGCTGTCAGCATCGCAGCAGGTATGCCGTTCTCCCTGCATTTCTCAAGGAGCTGAAAACCGTTGACGCCCATAATATCCAGCAGAGCCAGATCAAATGAACCTTCGGAAATCAGCCCTAAAGCCTCTTCATAGCTCTTGGCCGTGGTAATTTCATGAGGTTCAAACTGCTCGGCCAACGTGTCAAGGATGTCCTCCTCATCATCTACCGCTATAATCCTCTTTCCTTTGAGCAAGTCTTTGTCGATCATGCTTTTTTCCCTAAATAAATATGATGTTGGCGCTAAGCCCTTTGTCTCTTGATCGTATCAAGGCCAAGTTCCTTGCGATACTTCTGCTCCATCTCGATCATTATCTCACCGAACTCAATGGCGTGCTTCCTCATGGACTCAGCCGCCTGCTCAGAATCTCCACGAATTACCGCCTCAACGATAGGACGGTGCATTCCCGCTGGATGCATCGACAATGTGTTCGGATTGACCTCCTCAATCACTTTTCGCGTCACACGCATCAAAGATTTCACGAGCGCCTCAAGGAAACGGTTTCCACAAATCTCCGCAAGCACACCGTGAGCAAGAGTCTTCACATCTATGTCATCAGATAGTGACTTAACCGGCTCGTCTTCCAGCTCAAGTATGTCATTGAGCTTTTCCCTATATACATCGGTTATGTTTTCTGCCGCCAGCCTCGCCACCTCCGGCTCAATGAGCAGCCTGACATTGCATAACTCAGGTATGGATATCTTGTCCGCCAGGAACAAATCCAAAAACGCATGAGTGAGGTTCTCAAACGATAGCTCTATAACAAAAGCCCCACCACTGGCGCCCTGCCTGGTCTCAATAAAACCGGACTTCTCAAGGAACCTCAATGCCTCACGCACCGCCACTCGTGATACCTGAAACTCTTCCATAAGCTCACGCTCCGAAGGCAGCTTGTCCCCGGCCCTGAATTCCCCTGACAAAATCGACTGCTTGAGCTGTTCAGCTACTTCTTCTGAAACTCTCGTCTGTTTTATGGGCTTAAATTTGAGCATGGAGCCTCCATTCAGGATTCTATCGGAAACGATCCCGAATTCAAACAAATAATTTTTGAAATAGCTAATTTTTCTTGACTGCTAATAATATAATGGTTAAACATTAGACCAATAGTCCTCCGCAGAAAATGTTCCCCCTATCACACTCATCGAGGGACATCACAACATGAACGTATCTAATGTACTGAGCCGATCAGCCCTTTTTTTTCCCGATCATCCAGCCGTAAGCGCGGACAGCCTTGAACTAACCTACCGAAACTTAAATACATTAGCTAATCGCGTCGCCGGCGCTCTCTCTAATTACGGAATCAAGCCCGGGGATTATGTCGGGATCTGCGCGCCCAACAGCCCTGAGTGGCTAGCCATGTATTTTGGAATAATGCGAGCCGGGGCTGTAGCTGTGACTTTTTCCTATGCCCTTCAATCAGAAGAGCTTGCGCTGTTGGTGGGACACGCCAGGCCACGGCTGGTGTTCACAAATCAGTCAAAGCTGCCCCAATTCGAAGAAATCAGGAACCAGGCGGGGATTGAGACTTTGGTGAGTGATGGTACTGCCTTGTCCTTCGAGCTTTTCCTGGAAAAGGGCCGGGATGATTTCCTCACCGTAGAGCGTGAACGTTCCGATCCGGCCGCCGTGCTTTACACGGGTGGAACGAGCGGGACACCCAAAGGGGTGGCATTATCTCACGAAAACATATTGACGAGCGCTCATAACGTTTCGTATTCAGAACGTTCCACCCAGACTGATCGAGCCCTCTGCTTCCTGCCCCTTAACCACGTATTCGGACAAATACACATCATGAACGCCACCATTTTTAGTTGCGGGTGTGTTGAACTTCTCCCTTCGTATGACATGGACAGGGTTCTGTCATTGACATCATCTGGCAAGGTAACAAAGCTATATGCGGTCCCCACGATATATGGGCGTTTTCTGACCCTTCCTGATCTAAGGGAAAAGCTGGGAAAGGTGCAGTATTGCTTTTCCGCTGCGGCCAGCATGGCCTCTGAAATCGTGCGTCAGTGGAAGGAGCAGACCGGTCTTACAATATACGAGGGATATGGAATGACCGAATCGGCTTCAGCGGTAACATATAACCATTACTTCCAGCATGTCGTTGGATCGGTTGGCACGACCGTTCCCGGTATCGAGGTAGAAATCCGCAACTCTGAAGGTATGCCTGTAGCTCTGGGTAAAGAGGGCGAAATATGCATTCGTGGCCGAAACATCATGAACGGATACCTGCGCAACCCTGAAGAGACGCATCGTGCGTTCTGGGATGGCGGATGGTTCAGATCCGGAGATGTTGGAGTCCTCGACGAAAAAGGTTATCTTTTCATAGTAGATCGCCTCAAGGACATGATTATAACCGGTGGAGAAAATGTGTATCCTCGTGAGGTGGAAGAAATAATCTTCACTATTCCTGAAGTACAGGAGTGCGCTGTGGTTGGGATTCCCGACAGGGAATGGGGCGAGAAAGTAATAGCTCTCGTCATTCCTCGCTCCGGTAAAAACCTCAATCCAGCAGACTTGAAAAACTATCTCAAACAAAGGCTATCAGCGTTCAAGGTCCCCAAGGAGTTCAGGATTGTTGATGAACTCCCAAAAAATTCGACTGGCAAGATACTAAAGAGAGAAATCAGAAAACAGTTTACCTAAACTGCCCTTAAATGAGGCTCACCACACCTACCTAGAAAAAGGAGATTGAAATGAAAAGGTTTGTTTTCTTCTCATGCCTGATCCTGATGTTGGCTTTTGTCATGGGATCATCAACGCCGTGTATGGCTCAGGAAAAAGTTATCAAGCTCAAATACTCCAATTTCTTCCCTCCTTCACACAAGAACAGCATTCTTTCGGAGCAATGGGGCAAGGAGATTGAAAAGCGAACCGATGGTCGGGTAAAGATCACCTACTTTGCCGGCAACACATTAACTCCTCCTACTCAGACCTATGACAGCGTTGTAAAAGGTATAGCGGATATAGGTCAGAGCCTCGTAGGTTACGCTCCCGGACGTTTCCCGCTGACGGAAGTCCTGGCTCTTCCGCTGGGCTATTCAAGCGGAACCCAGGCTACCAATCTCACCAATGAATTCTACAAGAAATTCAAGCCTAAAGAATTTGATGACACACAGGTGATGTATTTCCACGGCCATGGCCCCGGTCTCTTTAATACAAAAAAGGTCATTTCATCACTCGATGACGTCAAAGGCATGAGGATCAAGGCTAACGCTGAAAACGCCGCAATAGTCTCAGCCGTAGGTGGCGCTCCGGTAAGCCTGCCGATTACGGAAACCTATGACGGCCTTCAGAAAGGGCTTATCGACGGAGTGCTGCTTCCCATCGAACCCATTAAAGGCTGGAAATTCTACGAAAAGATCAAAACAATAGTCGAAAACTATGCAATGTCCTACACCGCCCCGATTTTTGTGGTCATGAACAAGGATAAATGGAATTCTCTGCCAAAAGACATTCAGGATATAATCGTTCAGGTCAACGCTGAGTGGGTAGAGAAACAGGGCAAGCAATGGACGGAGCTGGACAAGGAATCCAAGGAATTCTGCATTGGTAAAGGCATCAAGATGGCGGTTGCCACCCCTGAGCAGCAGGCGGAAACAGCAGAAAAGATGAAACCGATCCTGGCTGAATACGTGGCCAACATGAAAGCCAAGGGTCTACCCGGGGAAGAAGCCTTGAAGTTCTGCCAGGAATTCATCAAGAATAATAAATAATCACAAAAACATTATTAACAACCGCTTACGCGAACCTCGTTCCAACAGGGGAACTTCATCATGAACAAATTCATGTCCACCATTTTAAAGGTTGATTTCAGCCTGTTCGTAATCGCCGGTTTTGCCCTGGTGATTATGATGCTGGTTACGCTTGTGGACGTCACGATGCGGTCTCTAGGGAGTCCAATAATGGGCAGCGTGGAATTGATTTCATTCTGTGGAGCTCTGGCCATAGGTCTGTCGATTCCTTACACCACATGGACAAAAGGACACATTCTGGTCGATTTTGCTGTCCAGGCCATGGGGCAAAGGCTGCGCAAGTTTACCTTATCCCTGACGAGGATAGCGGGAATCGTTCTGTTTGTAATAGTCGCCGTTAATTTCATACTTTTCGGATTGGACATGATGAAGTCCAACCAGATTAGCGGCGCCTTGAAATTGCCATTATATCCTATTGCTTTCGGGCTGGCCGTCAGTTGTTTCCTTCAGACGGCCACCCTTATTTGCGATCTGGTAAAAGTCCTACGTGGAGACGCCCATGAGTGAGATCGAAGTAGGAGTATTGGCCCTATTTGTGCTGATCTTCATGTTCTTGACGGGTTTTGAGTTGGCTTTCGCCATGGCCTTACTCGGCTTTGTCGGTTTCGGATACCTTGTTTCGTTCAGCGCAGCTTCCAACCTTCTTGTAAAAGACCTCTTCGACACTTTTTCTTGTTACGGATTCACGGTAATTCCATTGTTCGTATTGATGGGACAGGTCGCGTCCAATTCCAATATAGCCAAGAGGCTCTACCTTGCGACTCATAAGTTCGTGGGACATATCCCCGGCGGTATAGCAATGACCACCGTCGCTGGCGCAACCCTGTTCAAGGCCATGTGCGGCTCCACACTAGCCACAGCCGCCACCTTCGCAGGAATAGCAATTCCTGAAATGGACCGATATGGCTACGACAAGAAGCTCTCCAACGGTGTTGTGGCCTCTGTCGGCACACT
>JBFXII010000111.1:0-8400 GCA_050176095.1 Desulfomonilaceae bacterium | reverse complement strand
GCGCCATGAGCAGGCTTTTCATCTAACAATACCTCCGACCCCAAAAAAAAATAATCGGCCAAAATCAATCAATTACGATCCAAAAAATTAATCCAGATCGATGTCCCTCTACAAATTAAATATATATTAAGATTGGAATCATGGGAACATTCATATGAATCTTCGCGACGATTCAATGACAAAACGTGTTATACGTCCCGCTTCTTGAAGACATTGGGATACAAGCTCGATAAACTCGCCGTAACAAGAGGCCCTGGCTACAACGGCCTGCTCCAGAATGCCATTCACCGCAAAATCCGGGTCGTCGCCAACGTAGTAATCCGCTTTATCAATCAATGGCCAGGAAAATAATTGGACCATTAGATTATTGATTTTAGGAGCAAGTAAATAGGGCAATGTGGATATATCCCTCGCAGCCAGATCAATGTGGACAGGTAGTTCTTTTGAGTTGGATTTCAGAGCTTCAATGAAGGGATGGGCTAATTTTTTTTTCAGATGTTCATTCATCACATAGGAAACGGTAGCTTCAAAAAGGGCGTGTCTATTGCGCAAGAAATTCATGTTGTTTTTTACAAATTGTTTGGGAAATGGATTCATGAGAAATCTTTTCAACATTTTTTCTTTCTTTGGGGGAAAGGGGCAACAATGGTAAGGACACGTAACATCTTGCAAATAATGGGCCGCCCACCCCAAGAAACGCCATCCCCAATAGTTCTGTTTACGGTTGAAGGCTATTTCAGCCAGATTCAAACACATCCTGGCGCGAATAATGAGCAACCTTTTACCAAGACTCGGCATGATCCAGTAGGTGATTCTTTTTTCGTGAAAGAAAGCCGTATGAAAGGGGGCCTGTGAGCTAGATCCGATGGCGGGACCAAAAGGGGGAGCGCCCATTGAGTATGCCGGAATGGAAAACAGCTCCTGGTCCATCCCCCAATCCGGTTCATCGGAATATGTCAAGAATACCGTGGCCGGAGATATGTGAGTTTCCAATTGTGTATCAATGTATGAATGACCGGGAGGACCGTCGCGGCTCGGGTCATGAATCATGTCAGGCAGAGTTTCCTCAACCTCCATCATTCGCACATATCTAAACTGAGTACTTGGATTCAATCGGAAGCATCTCAGAAAATCCAATGGCGTGACAATTCTTTGGTAGTCACTGCCGAGGTTTAATGGAAGGCCAAGCTCCCGGTAAAGTTTGCTTCGAAACCGTTGCGCCTCTTGTGATAGAGCTTCGCCAGAAACCTTGATGAGGGAATCTATTGAGGTGACTGTAAGTTTTCCGCAATCGTCAATGGAGTTTAGTGTGGCGATCTTCGAAATGATCGAGTGAGTATTCCAGGACATGGCTGATTTTGAAGGTATATTGGATTCCATTTGTGAAACATTTAGCGCGACTGGCCGTCTTCTGGACGATTTGTGAAAGCCTGATCGAGATAGCGTGAGAGCTGTTCATTGGAATTCATTGTTATCCCGAGGGACTTTTCCCACACTTCAGTTGACTCCATACACAAATATATCCTTGCGTCAGAAGACCTTTTTCGAATGGTTTCGGCCATGAACCGGTATACATCAACCCTTCTGTCAATAAAAAGCCGGCTCTTACCGTCAAGACCAGTGTTAAAGGCTTCATGAAAATATGCTACCGGACCAAATCTTGATGTCACTATGTCCTTCAGGACAGGCTGAAACCTGATAACCCCCAGAGATATCCAGGCGATCGATTGGGTGGAAACATTGTCAAAGATGGCTGATATTGTTTTTGCATAGGCCTGCTTCCAATCTCCGAGCGGTATGATCGGGTCGAAGTGAAAACCAAGCCTGTAGCCGGACTTCTCCATTGCTGAGGCCGCAACAAGGCGCTCATTCAGGGTAGCTGCTCTTATTTCATCCTTTATGGATACCTCGCTGGAATTCAACGAAAAACTGACCACTACGTTTCCTTTTGGTTTCAGCTTTTTGAGGGGCTCAACGGAATTCGTCTTCGTTTTGATTTCCAGCGATGCCTTGTTTGTGTTTTGAAAAAAATCTACAAGTCGTGGAGACAGTTCCGTGAGATAATCCAGCGCAAGTGAATCAGTGAATTCCCCTGTGCAAAATCGGTGAAACGGTTGAACTGATTCGTCAAGATATTGATTTAATTCTTTAAAGAGCTCATCCTGATTCACAAATATTTCGATAACCGGTCTATTAAAATAGAATTGCAGGGCGCAGTAACGGCAATCCATGGGACAGCCCTGCCCTATGTGGATTATTTCCAGGTTGCAGCAAATGTATTCTTTGGTTCCTGGGCACGGCTTTACAAAGGCGCCCTTATGCCGCATTAGCCTGATAATTCTCTTGCCCCTCTTGAACGGATCCGGCTCCAGAGCAATTCGTCTGGCTTCAATTTTGTATTCATTTCCGATTAAGGTCTTTGACGCCTTTGATCTTTCGACAATTTTCCATGTCAGATCATAATCCAGAACTTCATCATCTATCCAAATTTCGTCTATCTTGAATTTCATAGCGTTAGGATGGAGAAACAAAACCTCGTATTATAGTCTAAGGAATTTCAAATGCTTCATGCTTTGCGCTGACTATTGACCGAGCCGTTAAAATGATATTAAATAAAATTCAATATTAATGCCGTAAAAATTTATTTCGGAGGTTTTGCCGTGAAAGAGAATGAAACAAACCAGAGTTCCGAGAGCAAAACAGAAATTTCCGAGAGCGATGATCAAAATAGAATTAATAAATTTGAGGATTCTTCGATAGAGCAAATCGATGACAGTGAACTACCTCAAAGTCTGAAAGACAAGTTCAAGACCTGTTGAACGTTGATGAAAAAAATTTGGTTCTACGTTTCCAATTCCTTGATTTTGCTAATCATGTTTTCTACCTCTTTTCTTGAGTAAGCCTTTATTTCGAGAGTTATCTGGCTGCTTTCAAAGGACTGAGTGTGACTTATTTTCATGTTTGATGGAAGCTGGATTTCTTCAAGCCATTCGATGAATGAGTCTTGTGTTTCAAAAAGGTTTGCATTTTTCATTTTCTTGATCAAGTTTCGAGCAGACACTGCCTTTTGAACCATGTCACAGTCGGGACATTCCTCCTCAATTGTTTGTGTAACTTTAGAAATAGTATCACTTGTTGAACATTGTGAAAGCACGGAAATATCGTAAATAGCCTGTAACATCTCTGCGCTCTTGTTGGCGTTGAAGCCGTGGAGTTCCAGGAAATCCAGAGCCCTGGATCGTTCGTCCACATTGAGTCTGGACAGTAGCACAGCGCTTTTTTCCTGGATTCTTCCGTCCCAAAGCATCCGTAGGGATCGTTCTTCAAGACCTGCGATCAATTTCAATTTCTCCAATTTCGGTCCACGAGGTGGAATCCCAATCCACGGCAAATATTTTTCCGCCACGATCTCTGGAGAGCGCTCCTGCATGAGCCTTGTGACCATTATTGCTGAACACACCAGGTTATTCCTTATTCGGTTAACATTGTCCCAGAATATCAAGTCCAGGATTTCCGGTTCCGGTGTTTCAGGATCTATTACGTAGACTAGCGCCTGCTCCAGGCCAGCTCTCACAGCAGCGTCGATTCTTCTTCGGCCGCTGACCGGAATCAATTTCCCATGTTTGGCTGTCCTGACAACTGGAGGACTCATAAGACCAATTTGATTGATAGAGGTTACCAGGATATCGATATCTTCGTAACACGGAAGATAGTAAGTTCTATTGGAGAGTTCAATCTGATTGGGATTGACTATAAATTCCCGAATATTTTTTCGCCAGTTCACTGTACAACCTAGCCTTTTCCAAATTTTCCCGTTTCTCGTAACCTTTTGAGAGAATATCAGATTTATTGATCAATGCCTTCAACGCGACTGAACGATATTCGTGTCGCAGCTCATCCAGGCTAACTATTTTTTCCAAGGCCCTTACCCTAAATCTGTCTATAGCCGGGATCGTAAACGAGAGCTGGTTTGGTTCTCCGGCATGCTTGATGATCAAAGACTCATCAATAAAATCGACCTCATAGCGAGACGTAATTCTAAGCCACAGGTCGTAATCCTCGGCGGCTTCAAATTCCTCGTCAAACCATCCTACAGTATCCAGGAGTTTTCTGGAAAGGATTACGGCGGATGGACTTATCAGGCAGCGTTCTACTGCTCGATCAAAGAAATATCCACCCTGTTTCTTATGTATTTTCTTTTGATTGACCGCTTTTCCGTTGCGCATCCATATTTCGTTGGTATGGCAGATGAAGTGTTTATTTTCTGAATCATAGAGTGAGATCTGTTTTTCGATTTTCTCAGGGAGCCATTCATCATCCGAATCCAACAACGCGATAAGCTCTCCACTGGAATTCGCTATTCCCTTGTTTCTAGCCGCTGAAACGCCTTTATTTTCCTGGGTGAGTATCTTTAGACCTGAAAAGATGGAAAGCACTTTTACGGTTTCGTCGTTTGAACCGTCGTCTACCACAATTATTTCGAGGTTTTTGTATGTTTGGGATAAAACCGAGCAAACGGCGCGAGTAACAACGTTTGCCCGGTTGTAGGTTGGTATGACTACGCTAACTAGAGGAGACGTTGACACAAAATTTCCTGGATCATTCCATTCGGCTTGACAACGCTAACGCCGGTTTCGTCGTAGTCAAATTATATGTTAATCAAAGGCTCACGCAAGGCTCAGTCAAGAAATCATGTCTGTCAGTTCAAAAGCTGTTTCTCAGTTTGAAGAGGCGCCGACTTTTCTTTGCTGCTCTGTTTGGGTCTCGTAATGAGCTTGAATTTTGCGACATATTTCATCTTTGATAGTTTGCCAGGAACAAAATGCCGCTGTCTTTATCTTTCCAGTTTCGACATCTTCGTAAGCAAAAACTGCGGGACAGTCCTTAAGACGCGCATCTTCAAGACCGCCCTTGTCTTCGTATGGTATTGTGATCATAGTAAGTATCTTTTTGAAGGAAGTTCTTTGGCTCAATATCCTGTCAATCTTGACCCCGCGAATCAGATCAGACAAAGCCAACATACCGTTCTTAAGATAATGATCACCGAATACCTTCCTGAATCTTATCGCTCGAGACAGAATCCCGAGAGTGATTCCAAGGGTCTTGAGATCAAACCAGGCCCTCGAAAAGATTCCATTCTTTAGACTCTGGAACTCTTTTACAAGCTCTCTGTCAGCAGCTCTGAGTTCAAAAAGCAAACGCGACAGAGGATAATCAAGATAAGAGGAAATCGGTATGTATTTGTTTCCGTCCGAAACCATTAGAGTGGCGCTCTCACAATTGGGATGAGAACCTCCCAAAGTTTGTCTACCGAAGAATTTTGACATTATTTCGAATTTCATCATTCCGGTTGAGACGAATTCGATATCCGGTATCATTTTTTCGAAGATTTTTTCTACACATTCGGTTGTAGTGGGTTCGAGTTTCAAATCCTTGGAGTCCCAGCAGGGAGTCAACGGAACAAATCCCCATACAGAAACATGATCCTTGTGTTCGTGAATAAATTCCAGCGTATCACGCATGTTTGAGTCGTTTACACCTTCAGCCACTGTTGAAATTACAGCAAGCTTGTTGACTCCACACTCAATAACATTTTGAAACGCCTTTCTTTTCACGGCAAAGGAATTGTCACCACGTAGAGTCTTGTATATCTCGGGCTTGGTTCCGTCAAAACTGAAATTGATTTGCACGCCCATAGAACAAAGTTCTTTACAATATGCCTTGTCGGCTAACTTAATCCCGTTCGTGAACAACTGGACCTGGAATCCGTAATCTTTAGCCAGCTTCACTATTTTTATGAAATCCTCGTGAACAGTAGGCTCTCCCCCGAAAAAACACATATTAGGCTTTGGATCCTGTTTCTGAAAATGCTTGAATATCTTTTCGAAATATTCCATAGGGGGATGATATGCGAAACCCATGGCCTCTACATACGCCAGGCAAATGGGGCATCTCTGGTTACACAGGTTTGTCACGTCGATAGATACGGTTGCCGGCTTGGTATGTAATTGATGATCACATGACTTACAGTCGAGCGAACACGCCGGAGTAGAGGGTTCCTGGTAACAGGCAATCTCCCTTTTCCAGCGCCATTTACGAGCATCTTTAGTGACAAGCGAAGATGTACGACCACATTTTTTGCAGAACTTAACCAAGTAAACCCTATTATTACGAATTTCATAACATGCGTCTGTTGGTCTACCGCACTTTTCGCAAAAACCTAATTTCATTTTAAACTCCAGGGCTCAAATTGTTAAAGAGCCTTATTCACGATCTGAACGCGCGAAATTAGCGTTTGATGGCATCCAGCTAATATTAAAAATAAAAAATGAAGATTGAGATATACGGGGAGTTCCCTTATCACACTGTTATAGGTTGTCAAGACAAAAATTATGTTGTTATAATAATTATTTGACTTAAGAGATCATGAACGCGCGAAATCATTTGTTTATTAGGTCAGACTCGCTAGTTAAAAAAAATGATCGTGATTCTATTTTTATGTCCGATTGGAATAATCGCATGTCATCTAACTTGAAAAGGCCCAGGTTTCTGGTCATGGCCGGGGAAGCCTCTGGTGATCATCATTTGGCGGTTTTGATTGGTAGTTTAAAAGAAATTCTGCCGGATCTTGAAGTTTACGGAATCGGTGGAGAAAGGCTCCAATCGGTAGGTGTCCATCTTTTCCATCATTATAAGGAAATAAACACCATTGGTTTTAGTGGAGGGCTTTCGAAGCTCAGGAGAGTCATAAGCGCATACAAGACAATGAAGAATGAACTAATGAGCGGGAAATACGACCTTTTCATACCGGTTGATTTCCCGGATGTGAACATACGGTTATGTAAATTCGCCAAAAAGTCCGGAACGAAGGTCTGTTATTATATTAGCCCTCAAGTTTGGGCGTGGCGCAAGGGCAGGATTCACAAGATCAAAGATCGTGTAGATACGATGATGACCATTTTCCCGTTCGAGGAGGACCTCTATCGGGATGTGGGCCTCGAGGCTCATTTTGTGGGACATACGATGGTCAGTGAGGTTTCAGCGGCTAGCCATAAGGACAGGATCCGGGCTGAGCTTGGCCTGAGTCCTGACGCCTGGATAGTCACGTTGGCTCCCGGTAGCAGATCATCCGAAATTGAGAAGACACTTCCGCTCATGCTTCAGGCGGCACGCATGCATTCGAGCGTCTACAAGGAAACACAATTTGTTCTGCCTGTGGCCGGACCACATCTGTTTGAACATATCAACAGGGTTTGCTCTGAGAGTGGAGTCGGAGTGTTGATTCTTGAAGAACAAGCTTCGAAGTTGATGGTCGCGTCTGACAGCGGTCTAATATGTTCGGGAACTGCATCTTTGCAGGCGGCCCTGGCCGAGTTGCCTCATGCTGTTGTATATTTGATGGATAATTTCACCTGGTTTCTAGCCAGCCGCATACTGAAACCGCTATTAATGCATCCGGACATACATGTCGCAATTGCTAATGTTCTGTCGATAAAAATGGAACAAGGCTCAATCAAGGGGCCTATAAGTTCGATGCTGGAGTCCGGCTACCATATAAAGTGTGACGAATGCGGCCGGCCTTTATTCGTGCCGGAACTACTTCAAAGTCACGCTACTGCCGAGACTATGGCTCATTGGTTGAACAGATTCAGAAACGAACCCGGGCTTTGTGATTCGATGAAGAAGGGCTTTCAACAGATAAGGGAGTATCTGATTCAGCCTGATCAAGACAAGAATGCCGTCAGTGTAGTCCTGGGAATGCTGATAAAATGAAACAGCCAAATCTGAGGCGACAAATCGGTCAATTTAGCTGAGTTTAATTCAAGGGGTAATCTATGATTTCAGCCAATAACGCGATGGACATCCTCAAATTATTACCGAAAACCAACTGCAAAGCATGCTTTGAACCAACCTGCCTGGTGTTTGCAGTGAATGTGTTTCAGGGGAAGCGACTCCTTAAAGAATGCCCTTACATTAGTAAAGAGGTTGCTGAGAGTTTTTCCGCGCAACCATCGAAAAAGGAAGATTCGGTCGATGAGCTTAAAGATCATGTAGATAAGCTCAAACGAGAGGTTATCAAACTCGATTTCGAGGAGGCAGCCCGGCGTACCGGCGCAACTTACGTGAATGGCGCCTTGATCATAAAGGTTTTCGGTAAAGATTTTCGAATAGACAAAAACGCCAACATGTCTTCGGATATTCACATGCATCCATGGATAGTTATACCCATCCTGAATTATGCGCTCCATTGCACAGGGCTGGAGTTGACCGGAAAATGGGTTTCAATGAGAGAACTGAGGGATGGAATGGCATGGGGAGGCCTTTTCGAGCAACGTTGCGAAAATCCGCTCAAGTAGATTTTAGTTGAACACATGGAACTGTTCGAATTGATGAGCCAAT
>JBFXII010000110.1:0-8453 GCA_050176095.1 Desulfomonilaceae bacterium | reverse complement strand
ATTTCTCGACTCGAACTGTTTGCATCCAAAGAGCCTCTGATACCGTCATTCTTCGAGGGTTTAGGTATGGGACTCGGATTCACTTTCGGTCTAGTAGTGATTGGAGCAATCAGAGAGTTATTTGGGACAGGAAAGCTTTTCGGAATTGATGTTTTTGATTCCGGTCCTTTACTGATAATGATTCTTCCGGCTGGAGGATTCTTCGTCATTGGTTTTCTCATGGGCCTGTTCAACTGGATTGAGTACAAGCTCACCGGGAAAATACCCACATCGGGAGGGGCGCATTAACCATGATAACGACACGAATATTACGATTCGCTATAGTGCTCGTGGCCATGCTCGCTTTGTCCTTGACTGGTGTTAATTTCTCGGAAGCGGCGTTAACTGGCTCATTCAACAAAGACAATGAGATTTCTATTTCCTTCAGCGCTCCTGTGGATGAAGCCTGGGGCAAGAACACAGCCAACTACAATGTTTTTCAGAAAACGGATCCAGACATACGTGTCCCGGTTGCATCCGTTACACTCGATCCTCGAAGGACCTCGGCCATACTGAAATTCCAAGATCCCCTAAATATGTCCAGTGAGTACACCGTAGAAGCCAGAGACGTAATGTCAGATGGTAAGTTGTTAGGAAAGCTGGATTTTTCAGTAAAAAAGAGCCAAGCTCAAGTCCTTTTCACTATTATAATTGGCGCCATGCTTATCAATAACTTTGTTTTTACAAAGTATTTGGGGCTTTGCATCTTTTTCGGTGTTTCGCAGAAAAAAGACACGGCCATCGGAATGGGAATTACATTCACGGTGGTCATGGTCTTGAGCGCTATCTTTTGCTGGGCCCTCTATACTTATGTGCTAACTGTTTTGCAGCTCCAATTCCTTCAGATCATTGTGTTTATCGGAACAGTGGCGATTTTTGTCCAGGCTATGGACACTATGCTCAGAAAAGTTAATCCGTTTTTATTCAAGAAGCTTGGAGTCTACCTTGTTTTGATCGTCACCAATTGTATCATTCTTGCCGTTCCGTTAATCAATGTGGATAGTGGTTATAGCTTGTTCGAAAGCATGTCCGAAGGATTAGGAGCTGGGGTGGGATTCGCTATTGCGCTATTCCTCATGGCATGCGTTAGGGAAAAGCTGGAACTTTGCCGGGTTCCTGCAGTGTTCAGGGGCTTGCCAATAGCCTTTGTCGTTGCTGGACTGTTTGCGTTGGCATTCCTAGGTTTTTCAGGTCTGTCAATTTTCTAGAAGTCGAAATCAGATTGGTAGGGTGATCGGACTCTACTTGGAGGCGCTACAAAATGGATAGTGTTTGGACCATAGCTCTGAATGGCATAATCTTTTTCTTGGCTTTCGGCATAATTTTCGGTTTGGCGCTAGCCATAGCCGCAAAAAAGTTTGCCGTCAAGGTGGACCCCAAGATTGAAGCCGTACGAGCTGCTCTTCCGGGCGCGAACTGCGGCGCATGCGGATACGCCGGCTGTGAATCATATGCCGAAGCGGCTGTGACTGATCCCAAATGTCCGCCTAATAAATGCGCTCCTGGCAAGCAGGCGGTTGCCGAAAAAGTCGCGGCTATAACCGGTAAATCGGCAGGAGCTTCAACTCCCGTCATTTCAGTGCTTCGTTGTTCCAGGAACGAAGGCGAAGTCGCCAAAAAATATTCATATGTCGGCTATGACACATGCCAAGGCGCTGCTATTGCCTTTGGCGGACCATATGAGTGCACATTTGCATGTATCGGATACGGAGATTGCGAAGCGGCATGTCCTTTCCATGCAATACATATGAAAGACAACATGCCGGTAATAGATCCTGAAGCGTGCACGGGCTGTGGGGTTTGTGTAAAAGCCTGTCCAAAGCAGGTTTTACAGCTAATCCCAAGCGACGCTCCGGTCTACGTTCCGTGCAGTAGTAGGGATTCCGGAAAGGCTGTTACAAATGTCTGTAAAGCCGGATGCATCCACTGCATGGCATGCACTCGAAAAGCAAAAGATGTCGTTAATATGGTCAATGACCGTATTGAGATAGATTATGACAAATGCGACGAAGAGGCAGCCAGAGCAGGAGTATGGGCTTGTAGCAAGCAGTTCATCTTTAGATACACAGATCCTGAACGTCAGGCAAAAGCCGTTGAAGAGATAAAAGCAGAACAGGCTAAGAAAAAAGCTGCCGCAGCAGCAAAAGCGGCTCAAGAATCTAGTGCAAAGGAATTATAAAAACATTTTGAAAAGATGTTTCGTCGTGGTATCTATAGCCTAGATTAGCTTAGACTAGTTGTGATCGTTCTGTTTGCGAAAGGAGTTCGCAATGAAAGACACTAGATATGTTTGGAATCCACTTCGCCTGTTAAGTCCTAAACTTGATTCCGAAGTAGAGCAGTTGGAAGAGGGGCCTGAGACTGAGGTTTACGCCTGTGAAACCCCTGAAAGAACCGTGGTCAAAATGCTCAATCAGATGATAGAGATGACCAAGATACTTCAAAGTGGGTTTAAGACAGAGTGCGAAGACAAGATCTGCGATTGCGAGGAACTGTTTCACCAAGTTCGTGAGCAAGAAAAGCATTGTACGACGGATCTGGTCAAGGAATACGAAATCCTCGGGGAAAATGTATTTCGCGCGGCGATTCGTCTTCCAAGCCGTCTTGAAAGAATTGGTGTGACCCTTGAAACGTTGATGATTTGTCTCAAAACGAAAATCAAGGAGGGCATCCCCTTTTCGGACAAGGCTCATTCCGAGCTTGATGAGATATTTGAATTAACAATTGATATTCTCAAGAATTTACGAGATGCGTTCCTGACTCACAACAAATTCATCATGGATCATGTAAAATCTCAGGCTGTACAGCTAGCTGATTTTGTAGAAAAGGCGAGATTTGCTCACTGGGAAAGATTGGAACGTGGTTTCTGCTCTCCCCTTGCGTCCTCTCTTTACATAAGGATTCTAGATTCCTTCAACAACATTTTTGATTATGTCAACAAAATCTGCCTTACAATAGCTTCTTTGGAGGCTGTTCCTGAATAGAGGAAGATTATCCACAAATGAACAAAGCGCCTTGGGCATTGCTCGAGGCGCTTTGTTTTTTAAGCCAAAAATCTGTTTGGTTAGAAAGTAAAGAACACTTTCTGTAAGACTTTCGGGGTGTAACCTACAACGTCCAGATACAGTGTGATGCCACCGTTGAAGAATGGCCATCCTGCCCCTAGTAGCATCGCAGTGTCTATGTCTTTCGGGTCTTTGACCACTTTCTCTTTTAAGACGTGGTCTATTTCCAGTGTGAGGTTGGTGAGGATTCTATCAAGAATCTCCTCTTTGACGAATTCTTTGTCCCCTCTGTTTGCAAAAATTTCTGCAACCTTCGGATTGACTTTCTTGCCCGGGCCCATGCCATCATAAATGTTGCCGATTTTGGCTTCGACCATCTTTTTGAGACGGTCATTCAGCGGGAATCTCTCAGGCCATGCT
Source organism: Desulfomonilaceae bacterium (assembly GCA_050176095.1). GTDB lineage: Bacteria > Desulfobacterota > Desulfomonilia > Desulfomonilales > Desulfomonilaceae > CAITZA01. Next base: position 4,989 of record JBFXII010000110.1, on the reverse strand, counting down.
TTGTGACATGTTTCACCAACGTGATAAGCGACTGCAGTGCCAACGAACGCAAGGAGTTCAAAAGGAGCCATAGGTAACCCCAGTGACAAACACGCTTCATCAACTTGCTCGAAAGTAGCTCCCTCTTCAACCATTTGGAAACAATCAGTCAACAGTTTTGTGAGAATTCTGTTGACCAGGAATGCAGGGGAATCCTTCACTAGGATAGCGTTTTTCTTCAATTTCTTAGCGCATTCAAACGCAGTCGCTAGTGTTATTTCGTCAGTCTTTTCTCCCTTGATTATTTCCAACAATGGCAATACTGCCACAGGGTTAAAGAAATGGAATCCAACTACTCGTTCAGGGTTCTTTAATTTGGAAGCCATCTCTGTGACGGAAAGGCTTGATGTGTTAGTAGCCAAAACACAATTGGGCGAAATCACTTCCTCAGCCTGAGCGAACACTTGCTGCTTTATCGGCATTTCTTCGAATACGGCTTCAATGACAAAGTCACAATCAGCAAAGTCTTTCCAATCAAGGGTTCCTATAGTTATGTGGAACAGGTGGTCCGCTTTGGCTTTTGTCATGCGACCTTTGCTGACCAGAGCCGACAATTCTCCCTTGATATAACCTAGTCCTTTATCCACGAACTCCTGTTTGATGTCTTTCATCACAACTGGAACTCCGTAACGTCTTAGGAATAGTAGGGCTAGTTGGGACGCCATTAGACCCGCGCCGATTATTCCAACCTTCTTTATTGGACGAGGCTTAATGTCCTTGGGGCGTCCAACGGGTTTTTTTGCCCTTCTTTGGACTAGGTCGAAACTGTAGACTCCAGCTTTGCATTGGCGACTCTTTATGAGGTCCCCAAGCGCCTTGTCTTCATCGGCGAAACATTCTTCTACGCTTCTCGACAAATCGCATGCCGATTCGATCAGTTCAATAGCCCTGTAAGGGGCGGGCGCGGCTCCGTGAACTCTCATATCCGCGTAATTGCGTGCCGCCTCGCAATGTTGTTTGACTTTGGACATATCAGGAACCGGTCGTTCGATTTTCTCCTTGCCGTCTATCAAATCAACCAATAACGCAAGAGACTGATCGAAGAACTCGACTGATTCAAATAGCCTATCTGCTAGGCCCATTTGAAAAGCTTTGGTTCCATCAAGCATTCTGTTCTGGTTGAGAGCATTATAGACTATTAACTCCAAAGCTTTTTCGGGTCCTATCAGCCTCGGGGTAAGAGTAGATCCACCCCAACCTGGAACCAAGCCCAGGAAACATTCCGGGAATGCTATCGCTGGAACGGACTTGGATACTGTTCTGTAGTCGCAATACAGGGCTATTTCAAGTCCACCGCCTAAAGCTGCTCCATTAATTGCCGCCAGGGTAGGGATCTTAAGATCCATTATCCGCTTCATAGCGGCATGTCCAGCAGCTCCAATCTGTCGGCCTTGTTCGAAGGTGTTTATAAAAGGCACCTGCATCAAGTCTGCGCCTGCGGCAAATATGTAATGTTTGCCACACAACATCATGCCTTTGATGTCTTTGTCAGCTTCTATATTGTTAATGGCCTTGTGTAAAGAAGCCAGCGCTGCCTCTCCAAAGGTGTTGGGTTTCTTGTAATCCTGTCCATTATCCATAGTAACAATCGCTATCTTTCCGACACGCGAATTGTAGTACGTCGTGAAAAACAAAGTGGGCGCTTCAGCCATGGCTATTCCTTTCTAAAGCTTCCTTTGGATAAATATCTGTCAAATCGATTAAGAAAGTTTGTCAATAAAAGTCTCATGCGATTTTGTTCCTCAAGGATCAAAGACCTTCGGCTATTTCTCTAATCCTATTCTTTGCGGTCTTTTGATTCCTTTTTCCCGTCCCTCTGAAGATTTTTCCAAATCACTGTTCCACCCTGCCCAAGACCAACACACATTGTAGTTAGGCCATACTTGACTTCAGGATGTTCCTTGAAACCAAGCATGAGATGACAAGCCAATCTGACTCCAGAAGAAGCCAGAGGATGTCCAAAAGCAATAGCTCCGCCGTATATGTTCATTTTGGGCTCATCTGGAAATTTGAGGCCAAATTCGTTCATGAAGGCTATAGCCTGAACTGCAAAGGCTTCGTTGAGCTCTATGAGCCCAATGTCATCTATGGTGAGTCCAGCGTTCTTTAGAGCCCTGTGTGTAGCCGGAATGGGGCCAATGCCCATGATTTCTGGCTTCACTCCCGCATAGGCAAAAGCCCTAAGTTCCATCTTGGGTTGTAGGCCCAATTCTTCAGCTTTCTCAGCGGTCATCAGTATGCAGCCTGCCGCGCCATCGTTCAGACCAGAGGAATTTCCAGCGGTGACTTTACCCATGACTCTAAAAGGAGTTTTCAGCTTCCCCAATCCCTCCAAGGTAGTCTCTGGGCGAGGCTGTTCATCTTTATCGGCTACCACCCAGCCATTCTTGGTGTAAACGGTCATGGGAACGATCATTTCAGCGATTTTACCCGTCTGAATAGCCTTTGCCGCCTTTTGTTGGCAAAGCATAGAATATTCGTCAGTCATTTCTTTGGAAATTTCCGGGAACATGTCGTGAAGGTTTTCCGCTGTCATACCCATTGACATGGCGCTTTGATCGACCAGTTTATCTGTAAGAAATCGAGGGTTTGGATCCGCAGTGGCGCCCATGGGGTGATGCCCCATGTGCTCAACGCCTCCAGCTATGGCTACATCGCATCCGCCCAGAGCAATAGCCGAAGCAGCTGTTGTTATGGCGCTCATTCCTCCGGCGCACATTCTATCTATTGAGTAGCCTGCTACCGTCTCAGGTAAACCGGCCAGAATTACCGAAGTCCTTCCAAGAGTTAGACCCTGATCCTTTTCTTGGCAAAAGACACCCCAAGCGTTTTCTTCAACCATTTCAGGTTTCAATTGAGGGTTCCGGCGCATTAGCTCACGAATAACCTTCACCACCATATCGTCAGCTCTTGTATTCCAGAACACGCCCTTTTCACCTGCTCGACCAAAAGCGGTCCTGATCGCGTCAACCAATACAACTTTTCTTGCTTTCATATTTTCAACTCCAATCTTAATTACACTAGAGCAAACGATTCCTCTGGAAGATCAATTGCCGAACGCTCGCCGCTCATAATAGCCCTGGCCTTTCCGGGGGCCAACGACAGAATCGCGTTTGCAAAAAATTCTGCCGAAGCGACTTTTCCCCTATAGAATGCAGCCGATCTATTTGTCTTGAGCAATTCAGCTTTTTTCTCCGGTGTGTCAGCCTTGGCGTCACTGTAAAGTTCATCAAGGCGTCGATCAGCTATGACAGCCTGCCAAAGAAGCATGAAACCAATAGCGACATCTCCGAAAAGTTCTAAGTACGGGGTGGCATAAAGAACTGGGGTCATAAAATCCTCAGTAATGCTCTTCAGGCCGAAATATCTGGTTACCTCGATTAGAATGCTTCTAGCTTCTTCAAATGGAGCGACTACATCCTTCAAGCGATAGTTTTTCTTAGCTACCTTTAACAAGTTTCCAGTTTCGGCAACGATATTCTTGAACAATAGCCCTTGCTTATATCCAATCTTGCGTCCTACGAGGTCCAAAGCCTGTATGCCATTTGTTCCTTCATAAATAGAGGTTATCTTGCAGTCTCTCATGAACTGCTCAACAGGATATTCCCTGCAATATCCGTAACCACCGTGAATCTGCACGGCCATTTCGGTTACCCTGAAGCCCATGTCCGAACTCCAGGCCTTACAAATCGGGATCAATATATCAAGAAATCCCTGATACTTTGCCGCTTCCTCTTCATTGGAGGCTATGTGAACCCTGTCTTCACAGTATGCCGCATAATACAATAGGGCTCGCATGCCCTCAGTCACGCTCTTCATCCACATCAGCATCCTTCGAACATCTGGATGCTGGATAATAGGAACTTTTGGCGCCGTCGGATCCTTCATTGTTGTAATTTCAGGTCCCTGATAACGCTCTTTGGCATATTTTAAGGCATGCATGTACGCAGTGCTGGCCTGAGATAATCCCTGGACTCCAACAGATAGACGAGCCTCATTCATCATGTTGAACATGATCTTCATGCCCATGTTCTCTTCGCCCAGCAGGTAGCCAATGCAATTGTCTTTCTCACCAAAATTCAAAGCGCACGTGGCCGAACCATGAATTCCCATTTTCTTTTCAGTTGCCATGCAAACAACGTCATTGTCTACCCATTCACCGTTTTCAAACCGTTTCTTGGGAACAATAAAAATGCTGATGCCTTTAGTTCCTGCCGGAGCTCCCTCCACTCGAGCCAATACCATGTGAATGATATTTTCCGTGAGATCGTGGTCTCCAGCGGAGATGAAAATCTTTCCACCCTGAATAGAATATGTTCCATCAGGTCTTTTGACGGCCTTGGTTCTCAATGCTCCCACATCACTTCCGGCCTGTGGCTCGGTCAAGCACATGGTTCCGCAAAATTCGCCTGTGTACATGCTGTCCATATACATGCGCTGTTGTTCTTCTGTTCCATAAAGCTCGATCAATCTGGCCGCGCCGATAGTCAAACCCGGATACATCATCAATGCCTGGTTAGCGGCAACGAACAGCTCCATGGTCGCAACATAAATAACGTTTGGGAAGCCTTGACCACCCATGTCCTGCGAGATGGGAAGCGACGCCCAACCACCTTCACAATAACGTTGATACGCCGTGTGAAAACTCTCCGGAACCGTTACTTGTCCATCTTGCAACTTTACGCCTTTGGTATCTCCATCCGTGTTTGTGGGCGCTAGCTCTTTCTCTGCAAGTTTCTGAGCTGCGTCCATGACCATGTCGAACATCTCTCGCGAGAATTCGTTGTACCTCTGTGCCTCACAAAGATCCTCGACGTTCAATTGTTCGTAAAGCACGAACTTTGCGTCGCGCTCATCGACTAAAAGATTGGCCATAATCCTTACTCCTCCTTAGGGTATGTGGATGCTATATTTTTCCAGGAAAAAATTAGGTCGAAAAAAATAATCAGG
>JBFXII010000109.1:0-8477 GCA_050176095.1 Desulfomonilaceae bacterium | reverse complement strand
TCAAACATAAATGATCTAATAAGATGCGCAGATGAGGCGTTATATGCTGCGAAATGCGCCGGAAGGAACAGCTTTAGAATTTACGGCGCGTAAGTGGAATAATTTTAATTGATTATCTAATGATAAGTCTTCGGGTTTTGTCCAATATTTAAGGTATTTTATTATTATTAAGCCATATCTTATTGACATTTGGTTAAAAAATGGTATGTCAGCTCCATCGGTCGCAATAGCGCGCCCATGAAATAGCCTTGATCATTTTCGAGGACAATTGCCACTTTACGGAATCAGTTCATCTAGGAAAGTGGAAAGGAGCTACATTATGAGAAAACTGTTCATTATTTTCGCAATCCTATCGCTCTATGCCGCCGTAGACCATGTTGTATTTGCCCAGGACACAGCAGGGGAAATAGCCGCATTGCAGGTTCAGATAGAGCGGCTAAATAGTCTTGTCAGCCTAGCTTCTGAGGAGGTTGATAAGAATAAGAGCCAAAGTCTGCAAGCGCTCGAGGGTCAAATGAAGAACTGGCAGAGCCAGATAGCTAACATTGATTCTCAGATAACCAGGTTGGATGAACAGATAGCGTCAGCTTCGGAGCAACAAAAGAATTCGTTGATTCAGTCTTTGAGCCAAATGTTGAGGCAAAAGGCTTCTGTTGAAGCAGCGATGGTAAGGTTGCGATTACAAATTGAAGAAGAAAACCGGAAATTTGCTGAGGAGAAATCGATATTGCTTGGGGAATACAATAATAATATTAATACATTGAGCTCTCAGCTTGAACAATTAATGAAGATTGATTGTTGTATTGATGGCGCTTGTGACAAAAAGACCGCGTCGGAGTGTTCAGCCGCTGGCGGAACCAAAGTTAGCGACTGCGCTTCAGGGTGCGTAAAGATAAATTGTTGTAAGGACGGCGTATCCACTCGTACAAATCGATCGGCTTGCGCATCTTCGGGTGGCAAGGAAGTGGTTTATCCTTCCTACGAGTGTGAGCTGTTCAAATGCAAAAAGTCTTCTGGTGAATGTGTTGATTTAACCAGGGCTGAGTGTGAAAATAGTGGGGGGATTGTGGGAAGCAAGACTGAGTGTCCATAGAGCTTGATTTTATGATTAAAAAAAGGATGCGGGCTTTTTGGCCAGCATCTTTTTTTTTACCAAAAGCAGATATGTTTCCAATTAAGCCATTCTTTGAAATTCTAACTATTGCTAATTTGTTTATAGCGGTTCACGAAACTTGGATTTAGGAATTCTGAGCTCAGAAACACAGGGTCTTTAGATCATTAAGTATTTGCCATAAACACCAGAATTGAATAACATGATTGGCGCAGTTAGTTTATGCGGTCTAGGGGGTATCCATGGAGGAAACGATACCATCCGAGGAGAGGGGATCTAGCCAAAAGAGGGGTCTCAAGACTGTATCGCTCAGAGCTTTCCTTACCCGTCTAATCTGGTTGTGTGTGGCGCCGCTCGTTCTTCTCACAATATATCTCGTCATAAATAATACGTTGGCTCTAAAACATCAGAGTGACGCACGCGCTATCGACCTAGCGCAAAATGTAGTCAACATAATTGATCAAGACTTGTCCAATCAAATTACTTCCTTGAAAGCCCTTGCGTCTTCTCCTTTTCTTGATAGTCCTGAGAATTACTCAGAATTCTATAATCGAGCAAGGGCTTTTTATGAACTCTTTGGTTCTCATATAGTCTTGGCGGATCGCTCAATGCAGATGCTTGTGAACACTCGGACGTCGTTTGGAGTCGGGCTGCCGAAGCTACCGACTCCAAAGGGTTTTGCGGCTGCCCCCCACGCTCTGGAAACTGGTGAATCTGCAGTGGGTGACACGTTTTACGGTCCGATCGCTCATGAGCCTCTTGTTGCATTAATTGTTCCCGTCATCCGGCACAATGAGATAAGGTTTTTGCTTCTCTACGCAGTTGAGACATCGCATTTCCAGAAGTTGATAGATAAAGTTGTTCTTCCTGATCAATGGTCACTGAGTTTGGTGGACGGCGCTGGCGCAGTCATAGCGCGTCGTGGAAGTAAACTTACGCTCTCACAATCTGATCAAGATCATAAGGAAGGACTGTTCAGCGTCAAATTGGGGCTCTCCAGATGGAGTGTTTTGCTGGAAGTTCCCTATAGTTATTACAGTGATAATATAATTTCATCGACGCTATTACTTTCTTTTGCGGTTTTGGCGGCTCTTTGCGTCGGAATCTTTGGTGGCCGTATGGCAGGCCGAGGGCTTTCCCGCTCTGTAGCTGCTCTGTCAGCGAGTCCTTTGCCAGAGACATCCAATCTTCTTATCACTGAAATCGAAGAAGTCCGTTCCAGGCTGACTGAGGCGATAGCTGCACGGGAGTCATCGGAGACCTCGAAGCTTGAGAGCGAAAGTCGTTTCAGGGTTTTGTTCGATGCTGCGCCCATTCCCATTTCATACGTAAGTATCGATGGATCTTATACTGAGGTAAATGAAAGGTTCGTAAAATTTTTTGGTTATCATCGGGAAGAAGTGAAAACTCTGTCTGCCTGGAGGGAGCTTGCATACCCTGATGAAAATTACCGCAATTACATAGCCAAGACATGGCAGGAAGCTCTGAAAAAGGCTATTTCTGAAGAAACTGATATTCCTCAAGTTGAAAGTCATGTGAGATGCAAAAATGGCGAAGTTCGAATTATGCTTATTTCAGGGGTAATCCTTGGCGATGGTTTCTTGACAACATTTTTTGACATCACCGATCGCAAGAAATTTGAGAAAGCGCTTCACGATAGTGAAGAGCGGTTTCGCATACTGGCAGAGGGCGCCTTTGAGGGGATTGTAATTAGTAGGGACGGAAAGTTTTTGGATTTCAATGAAGTTTTTTGCAGGATGACAGGTTACCGACTTGATGAACTTGTAGGAACCGATGTGCAGAAGCTAGTGGTTCCAGAATTACGGGAGATAGCTCAGGAGCATTTGAGAACAAATAGTCAAGAGCCTTATGAATCCGTGATACTTCGAAAGGATGGGACCAGAATACCGGTCCAGATAAGAGCCAAGATAATGCCTTATGAAGGCCTTCCGTCGAAGCTTACCGCTGTTAGGGATATAGGGGCAATAAAGAAAGCCGAAGAGGTTCAAAGACGTTTAGCCACTGCGATAACACAGGCTGCCGAAGCAATTCTGATCACTGACGCCCAAGGAACAATACAATACGTCAATCCTGCATTAGAACGCACATCAGGTTTTAGTTCTAGAGAGCTTCTTGGGAAAACACCGAGTATTTTTCAAAGTGGTCAACATCCACAATCGTTTTATCAGGATTTATGGAAAACTGTTAAAGCAGGAAAAATCTGGTCAGGGAGATTCACAAACCGTAGAAAGGATGGATCGATTTATTTTGAGGAGGCTACGATATCTCCTGTTAGAGACGGTTCAGGAAATATCATCAATTTTGTGGCGGTCAAGAGGGATGTGACCGAGTATCTTTCGCTAACTGCTCAGCTATTCCAAGCGCAGAAGATGGAGGCCATAGGAACCCTGACCGGAGGAATAGCTCATGATTTCAATAACATTCTACAGGTGTGTCTGGGATACTCCGAGTTATTGATTGAAGACGAAAGATTACCAAAAAATTTGTGGGAGGATGCCCAAAATATTTATGGGGCGGCGAGAAAGGGGGCAGATTTGGCTCAAAGGCTGCTGACATTCAGCAGAAAGACAGAGGCCAGACCCAAAATACTTAATTTGAACCAAAGTATTAACGAGATGAAAAAGATGCTCACCAGGACCATTCCCAAGAACATAAAAATAGATCTTGTCCTGTCGGAGAATCTTGCAATGATAAATGCTGACCCGATTCAGATGGACCAAGTGATTATGAATGTTGTGGTAAATGCTCGGGATGCAATGCGAGATGGCGGAATTCTCACCATTGAGACCTCCAATGTCGTTCTCGACGAAGAGTACGCCAAGACTCATCTGCATGTGGCTCCGGGGCAGTATGTATTATTAATGATTACAGATACCGGGATTGGCATGGATGAACAAACCGTGTCGAGAATATTCGAACCGTTCTTTACAACGAAAGAACTTGGGCAAGGAACAGGTCTTGGACTTTCAGTGGTTTTCGGAATTGTTCAGCAACATGGAGGTTTTATAAGATATTACAGTAAACCAGCCTATGGAACTACGTGCAAAATTTATTTCCCTGCCCTCGTTTCTCAGCAAAAATTCGATGTTGCCGATCCGAAACCAATTCCGAGAGGGGGATCAGAGACTATACTGGTTGTCGATGATGAAGATCAGATCCTTGACCTTCTTACTAAAGCGCTCCGCAATTCCGGTTATGAAGTTATAGTGGCAAGAAACGGCAGAGAAGCGATAGAGGAGTTTGTAAGAAATAAGGATCGAATTTCTGCAATAGTATTGGACCTGATAATGCCTGAGATGGATGGATCTGAATGCCTCAACGAGTTATTGCATATGGATCCGTCGGTTAAGGTGTTAGTCTCAAGTGGCTTTTCAGTTAATGGAAAGGCCAAAAATATTCTCAAGGCGGGAGCCAAGGGTTTTATTACCAAGCCATTTGATATAAACCATATTCTGAGAAAAATCCGGGAAATTCTAGATGACAAAATGTAGATGTTCACGCCTAACATATTGTATTTATTATGCTTAAGCTTGGAAGATATGACGTTCTTTTTTTGGTTGGTGAGGTCGGAGATGCCGGAAAAAGTATTCGAGGGTTTTCCACCGCAATGTATCAGATTTTATGAACAACTGCGTATTAATAACAGGAAAACGTGGTTCGAAGAACATCGTCAGGAATTTGAGAAAAACGTGATGGCCCCAGCGCGACTTTTTGTGTGTGATATGGGAATTGCTTTGAAAAAGATTTCTCCACATATAGTCGCAGACCCCAGGATAAATAGATCTATATTCAGACCTTTCAGAGATACCAGGTTTAGCCATGACAAAACTCCGTACAAGACTCACTTGGGCATTTTCTTTTGGGAGGGGCGTCTGGCAAAGATGGATTGTCCTGGGTTTTATTTCCATCTTGAGCCATCAACATTGATGCTTGGAGTTGGAAACCACTGCTTCTCAAAGGATCTGCTGGCGCTATATCGGGAATCTGTTGCCGATCCCGTTCATGGAAAAGAATTACGAAAGGCTATCGAAGAAGTTTCGTCAAAAGGTGACTATGAAATAGGGATAAAAAAATACAAGCAGGTCCCGAGGGGGTTCGATCGAAGCGATCATAACAAGGACCTACTCTTGTTTTCAGGCTTGACGGCCTCATGCGAAATGCCCATCCCTGAAGAAACTAATTCTTCAGTTCTGGTGGATTTTTGTTTTGAAAAGTTTAGAGACATGAGATCAATTCACCGATGGCTGGTGAAAATGAATGACCGAGTCAAGGCAGGCTAAACGGGAGTCTCCTGTGGCGCCAAATGCACGAGCAACAAGGATACTGGTTGTTGACGACGAAGCCAATATTCGTAAGACACTAAGCCTATGCCTTGAATCTGAGGGACACGAAGTTGTCTGTGTTAGCAATGCTCGTGACGCTCGCACTGAGATTTCGAGGTCATCTTTTGACATAGCATTTGTTGATCTGAGACTCGGGGTTGACGATGGAATGGAGCTAATTCCAGTGTTGTTATCGTCAAGCCCTTGGACAAAAGTAATTGTTATTACGGCCTACTCATCAATTGAAACGGCAGTAGAAGCTATACGTAAAGGTTGCGCAGACTACATTCCCAAACCATTTACACCTGCTCAAATCAAAATAGCCTTGGAGAAAGTTACCAAGGTCATGTCCTTGGAGGACCGGATCACTCATTTACGCCGGGAACTTGGTGACAGAGAACCCGATTGGACTTTCCAAAGTGTGAATTCGTCAATGCAGAAGGCTATTTTTACCGCCAGACAAATCGCTCCGACTGATGCCACTGTTTTGTTAGTGGGAGAGAGCGGAACTGGAAAAACGGTTCTGGCCAAGAGAATCCATTATTGGAGCAAAAGACGCGACAAGCCTTTAGCCGTGATTTCTTGCCCATCACTGAATCACGATCTGCTGGAGAGCGAGTTATTTGGTCATGTCAAGGGAGCTTTCACTGGAGCCATTCGCGACAACATTGGACGCATTGCAAGTTGTGAGGGGGGGACACTGCTGTTGGATGAAATTGGGGAACTACCCTTACCCATCCAATCGAAGCTTCTTAGGTTTTTACAGGATCGTTCTTACGAACGAGTGGGGGATAGCAAAACTAGAACCTCTGATGTGCGTTTAATCGCAGCAACCAATGTTGATTTAGAAAAAGCAGTGTATGAGGGGAAATTTAGGATGGATCTGCATTATAGGCTCAATGTGATCCAGATCGAGATACCTCCATTACGTAGTCGTCCAGAGGACATCGTCTTATTAGCGGAAACGCTCCTGGGATATTTCGGTGATAAATATCACCGTCGGTTCCACGGCTTCAACGTAGAAGCTCAGAAGGCCTTGCGTAAATATTTGTGGCCTGGAAATATTAGGGAATTACGCAACGTTATAGAACGTGCCACTATTCTTGGAACATCGGAGATAATCGGCCCCGAGCACATTCCAGGTGGTTATGATCAGGTTGAGTCTGCTCCAAAATTGGGCGATCCTGTGGCTCTGGCAGTTATCGAAGAGGAACACATACGGCGCGTATTGGCCTCAACAAAATCTCTTCAAGAGGCAGCAGATATTCTAGGGATTGATCAAGCTACCCTGTGGAGAAGACGCAAGCAGTACCGGCTTTAAACAAGAAACAGAACCTGCCTCAAAGAGAATTCATTTCATCAGGCAGAATGATCTTGCAAAATGCAATGGAACTAAAATCTAGAAATCGCAATCTGCAAGACACGTGACAGCTAACGCTTCCAAATAAGTAAGTAATTCAAGTTCCTATGTCGGTTACAACCTGGAGCGCTTTTTGCTAAACCACAAGATTAAGGAGCACCGATGCTAGGAATAAGGACTAAGCTATCTTTGGGATTAATTGGCTTGCTGGCAATCATCATGATTGTGGGTATTCAGAGTGTAATGTTGCTAGATCAGCTCGGGGGATCTATAGAATTGATCCTCCGAGAAAACTACCGAAGCATTATAGCCTGTTACGACATAAAGGACTCTTTGGAGGGGGTAGAAAGAGGGGCGTTGTATTTCTTCTCAGGCTACAAGGGAGATGGCCTAGCCTTGATACAGGAGAACCTCTCAAATTTTGATAAGGCTCTCCAAATTGAGCAAAATAATATAACTTTACCGGGAGAAAAAGAAAAAGTCGTTCAACTTGATAGTCTGTTTAGTGAATATAAAACGCTAATCGACGAAGTCACAAACGTCAATTCAAGTGACCATCCCATGTTGCAAATATATTTGGCCAAGGGACCCGATTTGATTAAATCCATTCGGATTACGGCCGACGAAATCTTGCAGATGAACCAGCTGAACATGAATCGAACGAGTAACGAAGCCAGGGACAAAGCTACAGAGTCTAGACGGACCATGATCATGTTAATCGGAATAGGGGGGGTGCTAACAGTTGGATTCATGATCTTGATTGGCAAGTGGATATTGCGCCCAATTGCTGCAATGACAAGAGCGGCTCAGGACATAAAACAAGGCAACCTGGAAGTTGTAATACATAAGCAGTCGAAGGACGAAATCGGTGAACTTTCTCAGGTATTGGATGAAATGACGGCTAGAATCAGGGAGTTCAGACGCTCTGACAGGGCTAATCTCTTGAGAATAAGACAATCGACTGAGTTGGCTTTTAACGCTCTTCCCGACGCTATTGCAGTTTTGAACAATGAGGGAGTTATAGAACTGGTCAACACAGTGGCTTCAAATCTCTTAGGGCTGAAACAAGGACAATCTCTTTCGGATTTACCTTTTCACGGTTTGGATGAAATTTGTCGAGAAGCTCTCAGAGTTATCGAAATGGGCGCACAGTCAAAAGATGAGGCTCCCTTAATTCAGAGGTTTATTGATGGAGAGGAGAAGTTTTATCGCCCAAGGGCAACAGCCGTTCTTGACTCAAGAAATACGCCGACAGGACTAATTCTGGTCTTGTCCGATGTGACGCAACAACATTTTCAAAATGAATTGAAAAAAGGTTTGGTGGCTATTGTGGCCCACCAATTGAGAACTCCCCTGACCTCAATAAGAATGGCTTTGCATCTTTTGCTGGAAGAAAAAATTGGTCCACTTACTGACAAGCAGTTGGATCTGACATTGGCAGCTCGCGAAGATAGTGACAGGCTTCACATGATATTGGAAAAATTACTGATGATGAGCAGGATAGAATCCGGGAAAGCTCATCTAGACAAGCCAGTAATTAGTTCTCACGAGCTAGTATTTAATTCAGTTGAACCATTCCAGCGCAAGGCTTTGGATTTGGGAATAACTTTAAATGTTCAATTGATGGATGATTTGCCGTCAGTTTACGCCGATTCAGTGTTGA
>JBFXII010000108.1:0-8512 GCA_050176095.1 Desulfomonilaceae bacterium | reverse complement strand
TACAGCGAAGCTCTTGCCTAGGAAATCAGAGGGGCCTGACATCTAAAAAGCCCTTATGACGCAGTTTGAATGACGACCCTGTTCTTATAATATCCACAAGAAGGGCAAATTCGATGGGGAGCCATCGGCTGCGAACATTCTGGGCATTTTGCTAGATTCACGGGAGTAAGTGATTTGTGAGTTCTCCTCTTGTCTCGTCTGGTTCTTGAAACCCGTTTTTTTGGAACTGGCATAATTTACCTTCTTAACATCTTCGTTAGATATATTAGGATGCCTATCAAGGCGTCCGAAAATTTCAGCTAATCTTGTCTTTGATCTTCAACAAATCGGCCCATCTTGGGTCAATTTCATCTTGTGCTCCACATTTACATTGTTCACTTCCCTTTATTTGCCCACATCGAGGACACAATCCAGGACAGTGAGTATCACACAAAGGCTTCATGGGCAGTTCTAAGATCAACTCCTGAGACAATATTTGGCCCAAGTCTATTTCTGGACCAGAAATCGGTATTTCATTATCTTCTAGTTCTGCTTCCTCGTCTAGCGATGAACCAGTAACTTTCAATACCAGGTCCAATTCTGTTTCGACGTCCGTAAGATACTCTTTTAGGCAACGTGAGCACCTCAAGCGTGCGACAGCTTTAACATTACCGGATAGTAAAATTGCGTCTTCATCGCGAGCCATATGAAGCATCCCTACGAGATCGGGCCCAAAACTAATCTCGTCATCCCTCTCCGAAAGGATGTCAGGATTAAAGTGGCCTAGCGAGCTGTTTGGGAGCTTTAGGTCAAGACCATTTTCCGGTATGTCTTCCAATCGTATTTTCAAGGCGTTCTACAATCCGCACAGACTAGTATAAACAGACAACATATATTGAGAATTGGTCTTAAGTCAAGTAAAAACCTAAAATTTCTCGAGCCATTGGCGTATGATTGGAAATATTTCTTCCCTTGAACGGAGCCCTATTAGCAGATCTATGTGACCGTAATTCTCAGCAAACCCTGAATCTTTTCCAGCTACCACAAGCTTGCGCACGAATGATTCATCTCGAGCTACTGCCGCAGGCACAACGGTTTCTAAAGTAGCCATGAAATCTTTGGAACCTGCTATGACCAACAGAGGCACATTGCATTCTCTGAGCCTGTCAAGATAATTCCCACCTTCGCACGGACCAAATCGCCCTGTTTCCAGAAATTGTCCCATGTCGAGCCAGAGCTTGCTTGAAGAGATGAGCTGGCACCCAATTGAACTTATTTTTCTGGCAATATGTGGGTCGATATTCAAACGATAATACAAACCATGAACAAAATTGGGAGTTCTGGTGATTACAGGAACCAAGAGCCTTCCAAAAAACGGAAGAGGATTTATGGGAATCAATTTCAGAACGCACTTGAGTTTCAGCAACCTTTTGAAAATGTGATTATTCATTTGTGAAAAATCCACTGGAGCGCCGATTGTGATGACCGATGAAATCCGCGGATCAGAGGTAACGCTGATGTAGGCATTTACCAACATTCCACCCATACTATGGCCTATCCATCTAATCTTTTTTGAACCGGTTTGTTGAGTAACAAAGTCTATTATCCGAGGCAAATCAAATTTCAAGTGGTCATCAAAACCCCAAGTGTGAGAAGATCTTGAACTGAACAAACCAGGGGCATCACTCATTCCCGAACCCCTCAGTTCAGGTAACCAGACGTCATAGCCCGCATCTTTGAGATAGCAAGCAAGAGACGGGGCTTCTTCCAGGTCAAAAACGAATCTATTGGAACCCAAACCATGACACAGAATTACGGGAACAGGATCTTCAATGTTTTCAGGCTTGTAGCGATGTATCGCTATCCTCCAGCCGTCTTCCGTAACTGTTAGATATGTAGCGTCTTGGTTGGACGAAGATGAGTAATACCAAGACAAAAAATATGCAAAACAGATGATGCCTCCCACCAATAAAGCCAAAACAAAAAATAGACTTAGCATGACACTCCCAAATTGCTTGAAGCCAACAAGACTGCAAAAATGTAACTTTTGGCGGTCCGGCGGTTCACAAGATAAAGCTGTTTTTCGAGGCTCACAGTTGATGACCTAGTTCAAAAGTGAGTTATGTTATTTGAATATTATAGAATAAATGTAAAACTCTTATAAGTCTTTAAATGTAAAAGAATGATATTAGATATATTTAAGTATAATTCTTGACATGGGTTGCATACTCTGATAATTGCGAGCAAATCAGTGAAGTGGACGTCGGCGCGGCCACTGCGTTCCAAGGAGGGAATTCATGTCTTCCATTTTTCGAGCTGTTTCAAATTTTAAGCTCGTGGCGCGCCTAGTGGTGATAACAATTGCATCGCTAACTTTTTTTACGAATTTCTCATTAGCGGACGACTGTAAAAGAGTTCCTAATATTCTGGTTCTTTTTGACGCATCAGGATACATGAGGGAGAAGGACCATTATCAGGCACTTTTGAAGCAGATGGGATTTTTCGAGAAGGCAATTCCGCTAACTGCCGATGGTTTTTTCAATATAGGCCTCAGACATTACGGTCTTAAAGTTGGAATGGGTTGTGAGAACACTGAGAGCATACTTGCGATTCAGCCCTGGGATCCTGAAAGATTTATGAATTCATTTCCCCGCTCGGTATCTTACGGAACTAGTTCTTTAGGAGCTGGTTTGAGGGCAGCTGGTGATGAAATTGCGCCTATTCCAGGAAAGACAATGATCGTTATTGTTGGAGGGGGAATAGAATCCTGTAAGGCGGACCCTATGAAAATAGCTGAGCAAATATGTTCCAATAACCCTGACTTGGAGATACACACGTTTCAAATCGGAAACTCCCAAGATGGGGCTTTCTATTTACGTGGTATTGCTCAGAAAGGCAGAGGAACTTACCATTCATTCGCCGAAATGACATCTGCGGCCGCATGGCATTCATGGATGAAACAGTACTGGGTCCAGCCATGCCGTCCGAGTTCAGCGGCCCCACCGATTACAGGATCAGTTCCTGCGACACGAAGCTCCGTTACCTTCGACTTTAACAGCTTTTCTATCCGTTCAAGTGATCCGGTGGCTGATGCGGCCAATCTGGGAGCAATTGAAGCAGCCGTGGCAATGATGAGGCAAAATCCTTCGGTTCGACTTAATCTGCATGGTTTTGCCGACGGGAGAGGAAAGCCGGAATACAACTTGGGTATTTCTAAGAAAAGAGCGGAAGCTGTCGCACGTCATCTCTCCAAAGTTTATGGAATTCCGATCTCAAGGATGAGAATTGTTCCTCATGGCTCCTCCGGCGGTTATGCGGCGCCAGTTGAGGACAGAATGGGTAGGAGAGTAGAATTCGAGTTTGTGCAGTAAAACAGCACCTACATAAGCCAGGATCCTTTTTTTTCTTTACTTCTCCACATTGATCGTCACTTCAAGGTTCCAAGTCCAGGGCATGAAGCCTTTTCATGTTATCCATCAGGAATAACAGACTAAGTCATTAGAGTCCGAATGGGCAAATTAGTTGTTTTGATTTGTGAGATCAAACTCCAGGACCCTTGAGGGACGTGAACTCAAAAAGAACAATTTTTTAGTCGTTTTTAACAAACCGGACTTGAAATCTTGGTTTCATTTTGTCTAAATGATAGATTGATTCTGTGTATGACTAGATTTTTGCGAGGAATCCATTTACTGACCATGGATTTCATCTTTAAGACAGCAGTCTTGGTAATTTTCACTATTGTTTCGGTCGAGTTGCCTTTTGCGCAATTAAATGTTTCTTCGGATGTGCAGGCTTCTCAGCTATTTTCAACCGGAAGGTCTTTGTCGGAACGATCTCACTATCTCGAATCATTGGACCAACTCGAGGAAGCAAGAGATGTGCTCGAATCTTCCGGATTGGTTGGCATAGGATTGTATGCTGATGTTTTGCACGAGATGGCAAAGACCAAGATCAAGGGGCGATTGCACCAGAACTTCCCGGCTCAATATGTAAAAACGGCTTTGGAAGACATACAGTTATGTAACCGAGTTAGAGAGAAAATGTTGGATGCCCTTCCACAGAATCTTTCGGAGGGTTATTATCTTGAGGGTTATATCCACAAAAAATTTTTTATGAGGATGGACCAGGCTCAAGCCAACTTTCTCAAAGCGTTAAAAGTCGACCCTTCTTCTGTCGCCGCTAAAAGAGAGCTTAGTGAACTCATAAGTAACCAACAGCCCAAGGAAAATAAGTAATCATTATTTGGAGACTTTCTAAAAAGGGCATCAGATGGCGCGTAAAAATCAACAAGCCGAACCCAAAGAGACTCATCTAGAGCTTGAAAAAACTGAGAAATTTGATGTAACTTTTGAAAAGCTCAAAACCATTGTAGAAAAAATGGAGACCGGTGGTATGAGCCTAGATGAAAGCCTTTCCCTTTTCGAAGAGGGTGTAAGACTGTCAAAAACATTATTTGAGGCTCTCAACATTTCTGAAGGCAAAGTGGAGGAGCTTCTTTCTAATATGGAAAGGTCACCCTTTTCCAAGGGTGAATAGTGCCTCGCCTTGGATCACCGATTAGCTTATTTCCTTGCCGAACAAAAAGGTCATATCGATGTAGCGATAGATTCCATGATTCCGTCAGAGGCGGTGGAACCATGTGTTCTTCACCGCGCAATGAGATACAGCCTTTTTGCCGGAGGGAAGCGGATACGGCCTATCCTGGCGATCGTCGCTTGTCAGATAGTAGGAGGAGAAAGAGCCTCAGCAATGGCCTTGGCTGTTGCCATTGAGTGTATTCACACTTATTCGTTGATTCATGATGATTTACCAGCAATGGACGATGACGAAATGCGTCGTGGAAAACCCACGGCTCATAAAGTATTTGGAGAAGCTACGGCGATACTTGCTGGAGACGGCCTTCTTAACATGGCGTTTGAGGTTTTGACTTCAGATAACATGCTTAGGACATATCGTCACGACAGGTTATTAAAAGTTGTATGGACGCTGGCAAAGGCGTCCGGATCATCCGGACTGATAGCAGGCCAGGTCGTAGACATTTTAAGTGAGGGGAAAAAGGTTGATTCCGACAGAGTCGACTACATCGTTAGGAGAAAGACCGCACGACTAATAAGCGCATCACTAGAATGTGGAGCTATAATCGGTGGTGGGAATGAGACTCAAATAGATCAACTAGCCCTTTTCGGAGAAAAACTTGGAGTGGCTTTTCAGATAAGGGACGACATCCTGGATCATGAAGGATCGTCCAAGGAACTCGGCAAAGCTGTTGGAAAAGACCAGAAAAGAGGTAAGGCCACATATCCGGCCACTATCGGCCTAGAGAAATCCAAGATACTTATGAACAGTGAAATTGAGTCAGCAATAAAAATACTTAACGACTTTGGAGATAAAGCCATAATTTTGAGGCTTATAGCATCATACATTGGACAGCGTTCGAATTAATTGGTGTGTACACAACATGAAAAAGGATACCAGTGATATTCAAGCAAACATTCTAAAAACTATTGATTCTCCTGAAGACATAAAATCACTTCCAATTGAATCTCTAAAGATCCTCGCTGAGGAGGTTCGGAATCTTATCATTCAGACTGTTTCGCTGAGAGGCGGCCATTTGGCCTCCAGTCTAGGAGTGGTGGAACTTACTCTGGCAATGTTGAAAGTCTTTTCACCGCCTTCCGACAGAGTTGTTTTTGACGTGGGTCATCAGGCGTATGCGTATAAGATTTTGACTGGACGTCGTGATTTGTTCCACACGCTCAGGTCGCGGGGTGGAATATCGGGTTTTCCGAAGAGACAGGAAAGCTATTATGATTTTTTCGATACCGGTCATGCAGGGAATGCAATAAGCGTCGCAGCTGGGATGGCTCAAGCTAGGTGTTTGAGCGGTAATGACCATAAGGTCATTGCTGTAGTAGGTGATGGGTCACTCACATGTGGTGTTTCTTACGAGGGATTGAATCAAGCGGGAGTTGCCGAAAAGGATCTAATAATCATACTCAATGACAATGAAATGTCGATTTCCCACAACGTTGGGGCGATGGCCGCCTATCTAAGCAGGATAATGACGGGCCAACTTGTGACAAGATTCAGGGATGAAATCAAAAATCTTCTCAAGAACATTCCAGGGGTCATGGGAAGGTCGATGTATGGTCTTGCAAAGCAGTTTGAAGATGCCTTGAAGGGATTTATCACACCTGGTCGTTTGTTCGAGGACTTGGGGTTCAATTATGTGGGACCTATCGACGGTCATCAAATCAAGCATCTTGTCGATACGTTTACGAACATTAAGCGTTTCAAGAAACCTGTGTTGGTTCATGCTATTACATGTAAAGGTAAAGGATATTGTCAGGCAGAGGAGAATCCGTGTAAATTCCATGGCGTAGGACCATTTGAAATTGAGACCGGGTGTACTCATGAATGTTCAGGCCCACCTACGTTTACCACAGTGTTCGGTGAAACTATGGTCAAGTTGGCCAAGAAAGATGGCCGGATTGTTGCGGTCACAGCAGCAATGGAATATGGCACGGGCTTGGCTGAGTTCGGCAAAATCTTTCCTAAAAGGTTCTTTGATGTTGGAATTGCCGAACAACACGGGGTTATCTTTGCTGCCGGGCTCTCCCTGGAAGGCCTGAAACCTGTTGTAGCTATTTATTCTACTTTCATCCAACGGGGTTATGATCATTTAATTCATGATGTTTGCATGCAAGAATTACCGGTTGTCTTTGCTTTGGACCGAGCAGGAATCGTGGGCGAGGATGGTCCTACGCATCATGGGGTTTTTGACATGGCATTCACTAGGAGCATTCCCAATCTGGTCATTATGGCCCCCGCAAATGAGGATGAACTCTGTGATATGCTATTCACTGCAATTCAGAGTGGAAAGCCATGTGCCATACGTTATCCAAGATCTCAGGGTACCGGCGTTGCGATAAAAAATGAGCCGATGCGCATGGCATGGGGAAAGGGTCAACTGCTCAGAACTGGGCAAGATTTGGGACTGATTGCAATTGGTTCAATGGTAGAGCCTGCCATAGTCGCTGCAGAAGCTCTTTCTTCTAAGGGCATCTCCGCATCTGTCGTAAATGCTCGATTTGTTAAGCCTCTAGATAAAGAATTGATTCTGGACGTTGCATCTTCGTGTGGTAGAATTATTACTATAGAAGAGGGTGTGCTCAGTGGTGGATTCGGGAGCGCCGTACTGGAACTCCTTGCCGAGGAAGGTCTTCAAAGGGTTAAAGTCTCACGGATGGGTATTCCGGATTCCTTTGTTGAGCACGGTTCGAGATTTGAACTGTTAAATGATTTGGGATTGACCAGTGATGGGATAATTAGTTTTAGTAAACAGATCTGTGATGAGCCAACGTCTATAACTCGATCGGATGAATTCCTAAACATTGGACGCGTCACTCATTGACCTTTTATTCCTCAAAAGTTTTGCGACAAAAAGTTCTAACATAGACCGTTTCGGGTGATGGGTTATGGCCAACCAGAAGACAGAATCAGAACCAGAAAAATCCGCCGTGGTGACATCAGAAAAATTTAATGACGGTTCTGACAGTTTAGATGACGCGCACCCTCAGCGGGTGTTCGACCCTGCCAAGCTGCTGTTACTTTTCAATGCCTCCAAAGCGTTAGCCTCAGCAACCAATCTCGATCAACTCTTGGACATAGTTATAGGAGAAGTGCAGAAAGTCATTGAGTGTGATGGATCTGGGGTATTGTTATACGACGAGGTCAGAGATGATTTTTACTGGAGATTGGTTAAAGATGAGCAAAGTTTTCTCTCATCCGCAATGGATGAAATAAGGATTCCTCGTGATAGAGGTGTGTGTGGATGGGTGTTCACTACAGGGGAACCAGCGCTTGTACATGACGCGGCAAATGATCCTAGGATATATAAGGAGGTCGACCAGAAGTCCGGATTTCAGACCAGAAATATGGTTTGCACGCCATTGCAGACACGTGAGAAAAAACTCGGAGTCTTGTATGCGTTAAACAAGACCAATGGATCGTTTACGGAAGATGACGTAGAAATCCTATCCGCGCTTGCCAGCAATGTTGCGCTAGCTCTTGAAAGCGCGTCTTATTTGGAACGTTTGACCAATTCAAATTTAGAATTGCAGCGTTTGAACAGGGCCAAAGATAAAATGTTGAATCATCTTTCGCATGAGTTGAAAACGCCTCTTGCCATAATTGAAGCGTCACTAAGTATTGTTAAGCGACGATTGGAGAAAATTGGCATCGATTTTAACAGCTTGCCTTTTGAAAGAATCGATCGAAATTTCGACCGTCTCCGAACCATCGAAAAGCAACTAGTTCATATTGTTGAGGGAAAGGATTACCCTGAAAAACTAATCATAGTTAGATTTCTCGACCATCTCGAGGAATTTTTGGAAATTGAGCAGAGTGAGAGCCCGGAATTTCAGGATGCCTTGGAAAGTCTGCGAAGAAGGATTTTGACTCTCTTTCCAGCGAAGATTGAGGAAACTGATTCTACGGACCTTGCCAAGCTACTTGACAGTGAACGAATTCA
>JBFXII010000107.1:0-8539 GCA_050176095.1 Desulfomonilaceae bacterium | reverse complement strand
TGTCAGGATCTTGACCTCCTTCTCTTTCCCTCAGCATTTCTAGCGCAAAAGTTTTCTGGATTTCTTCGAGCGATCGGGGGGTCACCATTATTTCGATTGATTGTTGTTTGCGTTGCTCGGGGGTAAATCCAAGCAATCGTTCGATCGAAGGGCTAACGTAAGTAGTCTGAAACTCCAAATTCATCATCCACACGATGTCAGCAACTGATTCCGTGATGAATCTGAATTTGCTCTCGCTAGCTGCCAAAGCCTCAATCGCTGATTCACGTTCTTTTTCAAGCCGCCTTTCCCTAGTTACATCGCGCCCACAGCCGACAGTTCCTATCATTTTGCCATGATGATCTATGAATGGGGCTTTATAAACATTCAGAAAAAGGAATTTCCCGCGCACATTTCCAAATTCATCAAACTTTTTTGGTCGCTTAATCGACATTATGACTGCGTCTGAGTCGACACATATTTCTCCGAATGAAAACCAATCCGGATCATCTGGGCGACTGGCTCTGTGTCTCTGGGCAAAGTACATGTCATTCTTGCCAATCGGTTCATCGGTGTCCACTGCCCCGAGGAGTTTTTCAATCATGGCACGATTAACAAAAAGAAACCTGCCATCAAGGTCTTTGGCCCACATCAGATCCGGAACATTGTCACACATCAGGCGCATCATTGAATAAAGCGACTTGTAGCGCTGTTCACTGCGTCGTGTCTCTTCCTGAGCATTATGTCTTTCTGTGTTGTCCTCTACAATTCCAATGCCACCCTCGATGGAGCCCATTCCATTCCTGATAGGCGCGAAAATGGCTGTGACCATGGCGGTATTTGTGCCAGTTGCAGGCTCATATATTCCCTCATGTGACACTCGCTCCCCCGAAAGACACTTTTTGACAGCCTCTACGATATCCCCGTCTTTTAGGTCCCTTAGCATATTCAAACCAATAATTTTCTCTGCGGTCGAACCGAGAAGCCGGAGAAAGTTATTATTACATGCCGTGATAATTCCGTCGGTGTCAAAATGAAAGACTCCAACGGGTGAATTGTCAAACATCATCCTGAGTTTCTCGGCCTGGTCACTGATTGTCTTACGAGCCATAAATCCTGTCCGACTCGAACGTTCAATCCAGTAACAAGCCATCATTCCAGTTATATTAAAAGCCACAAAGAAAAACGTATTATTAATAAGAATGAAAGTCGAAGCGCCTTTTATCCATATGGCCACAAATTCATAGATTATGAATATCGTCCAAGCCAGCATGGAGGCTATAACCAAATTCAGTCTGAGAAAAATGAAGTAGAACATGGTGGTTAGCAAAAGTCCCACATAGTAAACATCACTGCCCGGTGGCTTGGCTAAAGCAATCATGACCACTATTCCTATCCCCGCAACCAAAGCCGCAAAGCAGATTCCGAACCTGAGAAATTTTCGAAAATTCTTTAAGTAGGACAGGAAGTAAATAAGGAAAGCCAGTGGACAGAAGATTGCATAGCGAATTATCCAAGCTTCGCGGGCAGCATCAGGAATTATCTGGCTATCTAAAATTCCGAACAGGGCATAAAGCGTAATTGCAAATAGGAGCGCGAGTCTAATAGAAAATATTGATTTGTGGTAATAATCATCCTGATAAGCTTGCTCAAGTTCGTTGTCCTCGAAACGCATTTTAAATAATCTTATGAACTTATTCCACAGATCAACGGCGCCTTGACCTCCTCCGACTGGTGTGATTTGATTCGCGTGATGATGTGTCATTGCTAAGCCGTAATTTAGCTCAAACCGAAAGCTAAAACTTCTACTGAAAATTGTTTGCCAAGAATGATTGAAACTTAACCTTGAAAATACCGATAGTCATTTCAAGACGCGTGACGAAAATTGTAGAAGGCCATTACGTGACTTGATTCATTTATAACCTGTTCCTCCTAAAAAACGTACCCGATTTTGCCTCCAAATATCCAGTTTTTTCTATCGAATGTAACGTCAATGGGAATATTTGCGTTTCCAGTGTTCCAGCCAACGGTTCTTTCGCAATGTACGGCGGTAAATCTGACAAAACCACCGAATGTCACTGATTCCCTTCTCATCGAGTATTCACTAAATCCCTCCAAAAAGTAGCCAACTCCAATGTTGACCTGAGGATCAATTGTCGGGCTGGACCCATTCGAAAGTGATAATGTCTCACGGTAAACAAAGTCAGCGGGCACTATCGGACTCCCATATCCGGCTATCTTGAGCCCTCCTTTACAGTCGGTCCTGTTTTCAAGCATGATTCCTGAATACGGAATGTATGTGTTAGTCCGCAAAGTCTCCGAATTTGCATTTTGAACAACAAAACCTCTCTCATCATATGGGACTCCAAAGTCGGCCCCTAATGACGTCCATCTGAAACCAGCAACAGCGCTCATGTACTGGTTGAGTTTGTAAGCTCCAGAAACGTCTACCTCCCACCAAAAAACGTCCGGGTTCCACCACCTCGCAGCTGGTGATGATGCCGGAATAATGTAAGATTGTGTGGATTTGGGTTGCAGGGAAAACAAATGAGCTCCTATTAGAGTACCTGTTATGTCCTTGGAAATCGCAACGGGAAATGCAAACTCAAGCCAAATCCCCTGAAGGTCAAAATCATTCCGGGTTGATGATACACCGATTGCAGGAGTGCCTCCGTTGTTAAACTGAATCTTGAATCCAGCTCCCCTGTCCTTGTAAAGATAACCCATATAGACCGACGGCTCAGCAGACTCTGTGACACATGGTGATGGAAACGGCGGATAAAAAGGCACAGGAATTGGGGGCTGCACAGGGGACATCGGAGCTATACACTTAGAAATCTGACTGTTAGGACTGCGAGAACCGGAAGGTAATCCCCTTGAAACAGAAGGAAGCAAAGGCTTCTTTCTGAAAACCTGCCCTGTCTGAGGATCCATCGGAAAAGCCTGATCAGCCAGAACCGCTGAAGAAGATAGGATTGCCACGCCCATAACCGCCAAAATAAGATAGGACAACGGACTCTTCATCACACACCTCACCTGCTCGATCAATAACACAAACAAAAACTGTCTAATTACAAGAACTCAGTTCTAATATATTAAGTATAACATAATATATTAAATATAGTCTACTGATATTAAGCTGTAATAATATAATGTTTGGAGTGGTGTTTTCGACCGAAAGACGAGTTGGTGGAGACATTAAGAAGGCGGATAAATGTTTTCTTAATGATCTGGTGAGGTCGGAAATTGTGTACGTCTTGTCAGAACGGACCCGATCCGGTATGGATCGTTCCTCGACCGACATTTTCAGGGCCATGCCAGACTAAATACTGTGCTGGCTTCACGTTTAATCACCGGGCGTCTATGATGAGATTGTTATGTTTTTCAGTCCATTGCAAAGACTAAGCAATAAGGTCTAGACCTTGTCCGGTTAGGCGCTCAGTTTCAGTAATAGGCTATTGCTATAGGCGTCCGAAGAACGCCGCATAAGTTAAAACGTGGCGCTATTTTGATCCAATTTTGACGCTAGCTTTGCCTTTGGATAATTTTACCGTCATGACAGTTCCCTCTCCCGATTTAATTCTAACATTTGGAACTGACCGTTTGAATTCTGCCAACCCTTTTATCGACGGAAGCACGACAGTATAAACCCCAGGGGCAAGGGTTATGTCTTCGTCTGGATTCACGCTAAAAACAATCTTTTCCCCGCGAACCTCTATTTTATCAAGGGTCACTACTTGTAAGTTTTTGGAATATTTTTTTACAGCATTTTCAAGATCGCCAGGATTATCAACCGAAATGAAAATGCCTCCTGTTTTCTTTGCCAAATTGGAATAGGCTGATTTTCCCTTGCTATTCATACCTACAGCTACAACATCGACTGGAGTTTTCGCGTTGGGACCAATAGCTCCTGCAGCCTTTAGAACATCTTTCGTATTACATTTGACCGAACCAGAGGTTACAAGAAGCAGTCGCGGTCTCAAGTTATCGGTAACCAAAAAGTCCTTTTTCATGGAATAAGCTGCAGCAGCGCACGGATTTACTACACCTCCAGGGGTGGCTACCTGAAGTTTGTCTTTAAGACCGCTGAACGGTGATTCAGACCACTCAAAGATAACCCGGCTAAGACAGGGAACGGACTTCTGGTCATCTTTTTTAACGCATGCAAAATCACGCACTGAGAGTTTAGATCCGGCTGTCAGTTGAGATGACAATTTAGAAACGAAGGTTGTCGCCGTAGCAAATCTATTGGGACTCCATGGTTTTACTTCCTTTGCCATCACATTGGAATCATCGAGTATGATCATCAAACGCCATTTAGTGAGTGACCCTGAATAATTATCAATCTTTACCTTAAGAGACCCTGGGACATGAAATTGCTCTGAAGCTGCTTTTGTAGATGTGTCAGAAGTTCCAGTCTTGATGTTATCAGGATCGGTATTCTTATTTTCTCGAGCGACCTCAGGTTTGTCATTTTTCAGAGGGGTATTATTGTTTTTCTTTTCCTGGGAGGCTTCCGCCTTATTGGATTTTTCAACTGTCCTTGAAGTTTCAGTTTCAGTTTTTGACTTGTCTGATGAGGGTTCAGGGTTTGGAATATTCGATTGCTTCACTTCATGAGATTCATTTTTAGGTACTTCAATGACCGATTTACTAACTTCGACGCTTGATGGTATTTGCGTTAACGGTGCTTGTTCCATGGCGAGTCGACCGGGTTCGACCGACGCCACAACAGGTTTGGGCGCAGCGTCTGTAAGCTGTGAACCTGAAGTTTCTTGCTCCAATTTTTGTTCAGGAATGGTTTTGACTTCAGTGTGTTGGGCTTTGAGATTAGTAAAAGTCCTCACGACTCCCACATAGATCTCCTGACGATAGACAGAAGCCACCGAGGCGATGGCCATCAAAACTACGATAGCTATAGTTAGTGTAAGCCTTTTTCGGACAGCCCCTGTGTTTTGGTTATCTGACTTTGATTCATTCTGACTCGAGTCTGTCTCGTTGATTTTTTCGTCTGTCATAGTGACACTCCTCACTGATGGAGTTATCCGGGGTGAACGGTAAGCCGAATTCTGTTCCCAGATCACTGGGCGGCGATCATTCATCTAGGGTGACGGTTTCCCGCCACCTCGAGCGACCAACCCGAGAGCATCGGACGGGCCATCCTCTAGCGCCCTCCTATTTGGTCTTGCTCCGGATGGGGCTTGCCTGGCTTCCCGTGTTGCCACGAGAACCGGTGAGCTCTTACCTCACCGTTTCACCCTTACCTTCATCTCTGAAGGCGGTCTGCTTTCTGTTGCGCTTTCCTTGAGGTTACCCTCACCGGGAGTTACCCGGCATCCTGCCCTGTGGAGTTCGGACTTTCCTCCCGCGCTTTTGGCGCCGGCGATCGCCTTGTCACCCCGGATTCTTTGCCCTATATGACAACCTGTTCGAAAATGCAAGACATTACGTAGCCATAAAACTCTTGAAAAACTTGCCATTATCATTTATAATTTAATTAAATTGTTATACTTGCGCCGGAGGCGCCGATAATGTCATTAAATCATAGAATACCGATTTGCTTGCTAATCACTTGTTTCTATATGTTTTTTTGTCATACAGCCAGCGCCCAAACTTTGCACGATATCCTTAGTTCAAGTAATTTTAACCTCTTTAGAAGTTCTCCTCCAGCTAATAGTCTGGAACTTGACAGTCTCAACAATGATATCGTCAATCCGGCTCGCATGAAGGGGAAAGTTATCATTCTCAATTTCTGGAAAATCGATTGCCCGGCATGCTCCATGGAGAAGCCCATTTTAGAAAGATTGCAGCGAAAATATTCTGATCGTGGCTTGCAAGTAGTTTCGGTCAATCTCTTTGACCGACCATCCGATATCAAAGATTATCTGAAAAAGAATGATTATCCTTTCATATTCGCTTTTGATTCGCGCCAGCGCTATACCGTCAATCAGAAACGACTGCCATCAGGGGTTCCCACTACTTTTGTGGTCAATTCGGATCTTGAAGCTATTTACGAAATTCCCGGATTGCCGACAACATACGTGATCGATAGGTATGGTCGAGTGACCGGTTATTCGATTGGCTTGGTCAATTGGGATGAAAACAGCTTGACAAAGTATATAGAGTCCCTTTTAGGGCCTGAGACCAAATTGGCGTCAGTATCAGAGGGTCTATTTTCTGGCAATGCCCGTCAGGGAAACAATTTCCCCACTGGACCCACAAAATCTGGACCTAGAAAAAATGAAAACGCTGAATCGTCCTCCCTGGTAGCTCCGACTACTCAGATTATTCCTAGTGTTTCAGAGGTTCCCAGCGCCGCTCCTACGTTGCCATTCCAATCCACGGATCAGGTAGGGAGCACAAACGTTTCGTCGGGAAAAACTAGTCTCGACAAATCGAATTATTCTGATCAGGATTATATTACGGTAACAACTCAGAAGCCTCCTAAACAGAAGAGAAGTTCTTCGAGTAAAAAGGAAAAAAGTCCATCGAATATAACAACAACTCATTCGGGCACACCCAAACCTTTTGTGCCGTCAAGCGCTCACAAAAACACGGGGTCTTTGGAAAAGAGCCAACAGCCTGGAGACATTTCTGGAGTAAAAATAGGCGTTTCCTCTACTTCAGTTGGAGGAACTATGAGCCGAGAAAGTTCCCTACCCCCTCTTCCGGCAGCCATGCCATATAGTCCGCCACGGGGTGCAGGAGAATTAGCCTCGACGCAGACCAAGCCAGATAACTCTGGATCCGTAGCCTCCCGTATTCCCGGATCACAGGTCACATCAACAGTGGGCCGATCCGCAGAACCTTTGCCTGTCGCACAACCTATAGGTCCTCCGAACTCTATTGGCATATCCATAATGGATTCATTTGGAAATTCCCCCAGAGCTACATCCTCGAATAATACATCCGAATTTCAATCACCCGACCTCACGCCTCCGGCTACAGTATTTGGTCAGCTCTCCCGAGACATTCAAAATTTAGGAGCCGGCATTCGCGATACTTTCAGCTCCCTAATTCCAAAAACTCCATAAAGACTTTTTGGAATCATCTAATTCCTCAAATAGGCGCTTGGACTCTTCGGCGTCCTTCAATCTATTGCCCAAAGCCACATTATTTGCTAATCATTAAAGCTTATTGTCATTTTGGCGAGTCGCTTAAACTATGATCTTCTCCAAACCAATTAAGTTTTGCAAACCCTTTGCAACATTTATCTGTCTCTTGATTGTTGGAGGCTGCGCCTCCAGAGCGACTCACAACGGGGATCTGGAATTCCTGATTAAGGATTTGGGGAAAAAAGCTTACATAGTGAATCAATTCAGAGCCGAGTTCACCAAGGTGAAGAAATCCCCAATTTTCAGTCACGATATGACTGTAAAAGGAAATTTGACATTTCAGAAAGAAAACAAATTTCAGCTTATCCTGAGCGGTGACATCAATGTAGAAATTCTGTCTGACGGCCAGTTTGTGATCATAGTCCATGACGGCAAAGACGAAGAATTCTATCATGTCAGAGGCGACCGAGATCGATCGAAGTTCTCGGACCCGCTCATGAGCATTGTGAATACTATTACTAGTGGTGATCTAGAGAGGTTCGCTAACGTTAAGCAAAAAAGAACGGGCAACATATTGGGCCTTGAAATTTTGCCCGGGATGAATTCTGAATTTGAGAATATCAGCGATGTTTTGGTCGAATTTAATGAAGCAGGGACAGTTAAAAAGGTTGTCATCAACTTTAAGGACGGCTCCAGAGACACCACAATATTTGAATCGTGGTCAATGCTAACCCAGGATGACCCATCAATCACAAAAATGAACGAAAAACTCGAACAAATTGCACGACATGCTCCCTCGGGAATTCTCCCCGGCTCAACCAGATTGTGGAGTCACGCTCAAAACAGCCCGACTGACACAATAAATGGAAGACAGAAAAAACCAATGACCTCAAACCACCAAAAAGATATTGACGACAAGCTTCTACAAACGGGAGAATGACATTTCCTAGATTTGTTGGTGAGATCTTGCCCACGGTGATTTGAGATGCTTGTTTGTTACGAAAGCGTAAACCGTGAGGGGGGTGGCAAGTATCAATATTGCAGTACAAATTAGAGCGGAAATCAACATGATTGGAATGAACGCGAACATTACCCATACTGTCCTAATTGTCGGCGCTATTTCTTTCCAGCCAGAAATAGTGAATTCGATCACTTTCCAGAACCTCGAACATCAATTGGTATTCGATGACCGTTATTGGTATTTAAAACGCCTACCAGCCGTCCATCAGGCGTAACATCTCCATTGAATACATGTCCCTCGTGATGGGAGGCAACAACCTTGTTACCCCTCACGAATCCCTTGAAATGGTAAGTAGACTTGTTACCAAAAAGGTCATAAAGATAGGCGACCCCTGAAAGATGTTCGCCTTTCTGGGAAGTTTGAGCCTTGATTTTGTGACCGAAAACAGAGGCTTCCCACTTTCCAGTAAGCTCTGCTGCATCAACTATGTCACTCGCGCCCAACACCAGCACGACCAGAAGAGCCAACGTTGAAATTTTCTTCA
>JBFXII010000106.1:0-8548 GCA_050176095.1 Desulfomonilaceae bacterium | reverse complement strand
TACCGATTTTTATCAGAGTATGTGTAGTTAGTCAAGGTTTTTTTCCTGAATCCTTATCAACCCTTAATCAAACGTCTTTTTTTACTCTGAAAAATTTTTTTTACCTAATTCTTTTATACCATTCCATAGCCGCCATCGACGCACAGGATCTGACCAGTAATGTAATCAGAATCCCCCGAGGCCAGAAACACAAAAGCTGGACTAATATCATCGGCCGATCCAAAGCGTTTTAGAAGTATTCTGTTCATGTAAATTTCTTTGAGCTTTTCGTCAGTCCTTATCTTTTCAGTCATGTCAGTTTCCACTATTCCCAAGGAAATGACATTTGCGCAAACATTGTAACGCGCCAATTCACGAGCAACGCTCTTGGTCAGACTCAAAATTCCACCCTTGGCCGCAGAATAATTAACCTGCCCAACGGTGCCCACAAGACCAGCGACCGAACTGACGTTGATCACTTTACCGTATTTTTGTTCCGAAAAATGCGGGAAGCAAGCCTGAATGCAAAGGAACGGGGCCTTGAGATGCGCGTTAACGACTGCGTCCCACTGATCTTCGGTCATCTTGGACAACATTGCCGGCCTGGTGAAGCCTGCGTTATTCACCAGAATGTCCACTCTTCCAAATGTTTCTTTAGCTATCGCCACCATGTTTTCCACTTCAGCCTTGTTGGCGACATCGGCTTTGACCGCGACCGCTTTGCGGCCCATGGCCTTGATCTTTTCAACCGCCTCAAGCGCAGGCCCCTCACTAGAAGAATAATTGATCAATACATCTGCGCCCTCCTTGGCGTACGCCAAAGCCACATTTCTTCCTACTCCTCTGCTACTACCAGTAACAATTGCCGCTCTTCCCTCAAGTTTCATATCGCCTCCACCGTCGAAATGATTTGGAAACAGGACGTCTGGTCAACCTAAAAAAGGCGCCATGCCGCTAGTTTGGATGTGTGTTTCTACAATATCAGAGCGTCAGGCAAAAAAAAAGCCCCGATGGGGACTCGGGGCGTGAAAGGAGGTATGGATATGGGTTATCGTGTTGGTTGCAAACCAAAGTCGCTAATGTCGCCATTTGTGGCGCTCCCAGCAATTGTCCGATCTCTGGTCTAACTGTTTCGAATAACCCCTCTGCTTTCTTGTGACACGTCCATGCATGAAAGGTTCCATTATGCAAAAAAAATTGAAAAAAAGTTGTATTTGATACAAAAAAACAAAAAGGTAATTTAAAACAAGTTACAAGATAATTAATATGATGTCTCACTTAATGCTATGGCGTGTAAACTACTACAATCAATGTTGAAACCTTAGAACTTAAATTTCTTAGGTGATGCTGAATGCCTGAATTGAAATGAACATGTTCTCCTTTTTTAATTACATGGATGTCATCGCCGACCTTTACCTCAACCTTGCCATCGATCACAAACATGAATTCCTCGCCTTCATGCTTGTAAGCTACCATCTCGTGTTCCTTTTTTGGGTCCAGAGTCACAAGATAAGCCCAAAGATGCTTGTCCTCCGCATCGGGAGTCAGGCTCTTGTATGAATAAGCTTTGGTTCTCTTGAGGTGGCTCTTCCTGCGGGCTTCTTTTTTCTCATCAGCAAGAAGTTCGGATGAGTCCACGGCCATTGCGCGTGACAATTGTATTAAGGCGCCTACAGCAGGAGAAATCTTTCCCGCTTCCACTTCTTTCAGAAATTCAATATCATAACCCGTTTTTTCAGCAAGCTTGTCTATGTCTAGCTTGAGCTTTTCCCTCATTTCACGAATTTTTTCACCAACACTCTGACTCTTTTGGGCTTTTCTTGCCATGAGGATCTCCTGCGGTATCTTGATTAGACAAAATGTTTCTGTGCGTGGAAATGCCAGGGAGAGCCAAAAGCTCCCCTAATACGAGTCTGGTCTTTTTCCGCCTTTTGTCTTGGTGAGTTCTCTAGCTATAACTATTCTCTGAACCTGATTGGTTCCTTCGAATATTTGAGCGACCTTCGCAAAACGCATATACATTTCAACAGGATAGGATTTCATATACCCATAGCCGCCCAGTATCTGCACTGCCTCCGTTGTGACTTTCATGGCTGTGTCGGTAGCAAACCTCTTGCCCATGGCCGCTTCCATAACGCTGGGCTCTCCCGCGTCCATTAGAGCCGCAGCCCGATAAACCAGCAGTCTGGAAGCCTCTATTCCGGTGGCAAGATCGGCGACCAGGAATTGCATGCCCTGAAAGCTGATAATAGGCTTTCCGAATTGTTGACGTTTTTGAGCATAATTCAGGGCATAGTCTAGCGCCTGTTGAGCCAGGCCGCAAGCGCAAGCGCCAATGCTGACTCTTCCGCCGTTAAGCGCGCTCAAGGCCATATTCAAACCTTTTCCTTCTTCACCAATACGATTTTCTTCAGGGATCAGGCAGTCCTGAAAATGTAATTCGGTGGTAGGGGAGGCGTTCATGCCCATCTTGGGTTCATGTGGTCCGAAGCTGAATCCAGGGGTATCTTTCTCAATGATGAACGCGCTGATTCCTTTTTGTTTCTGACTTTCATCCGTTCGAAGCATCACTGCGTAAAAATCGGCGACTCCTCCGCTTGTGACATAGAGTTTGGTTCCGTTAACAAGATATCCGCCGTCTACTTTAACCGCGGAAGCGTTCAGATTCGCCGCGTCAGAACCGGCGTCAGCCTCAGTTAGCGAGTAAGCGCCGAGCTTCTTGCCCATGGCCATCGGCTTAGCCCACCTCTCGCGCTGTTCCTCGTTTCCATAAGTGTAAACGAGATTGACCACCATATTGTGGACGCTGACATAAACTGCAGTGGCAAAACAACCCTTGGCCAGCTCTTCGAATATTACAGCTGCGGTTAGTCGTCCGACTCCCGTTCCACCATACTCTTCAGGGACATAAAGACCTGTGAAGTCCAGTTTACCCATCTTGTCAAAAGTCGCCCTGGAAAAAGTGGCGGACTCCTCCCATTCCCGGGAGTTTGGCCCGAGTTCCTTGTTGGCGAAGTCCCGCGCTGCTTTTCGGATCAGTCTCTGTTCATCGTTGAGTTTAAAATCCATGATTCTCTCCCGAATAAGGGTTCATGAAGAAAAATGAAAAGGCTGGAAAGCAAACAACCCGCTTGCCGGCTTGAATTGAAGTTTGTCACACAATTATCTGAAAAAGCCGATAAACTATAATGGAGATTGATGTTATAATCCGACGCGTCCAACACCAATATATTAAACTGAACCTAATTATTAATATTAGTGAACCGACAGAGTAGTCAATCAAAAAACTCAATGAATTGGCTATGATTTTAAGGAGTAGAAATTGTCTGAATTCTTCAAGGCCTTAAAAGAACTGGGTAAAGTCTTTGGGATCGAAGAATCCTATGTAAACAATTGGGGAAAAACTTCTTTTACAAGGCCGGAAGTTCTGCGCGAAATATTGTCGCTCAAAGGAGTGAGTCTTTCTCAGGACAGAATGTCTTTGGATAAACAGATACATGTGATCAATATAGGTGATATGCCCGAATGTATAAGTTTTCTTGTGGACGCCAACTGGCTGGATCATGATCGATCCGCCATCCAGGGAAAGGTGTCCATGGATGAAGCAAAGAGAAAAATCCGGGGATTGTCATTTCCCCTGGACCATCCAGATGTCTGTGTATGCATCGATGATGATACGAGCCTTACATCCATATCCTTCAAGACTCCGGAATTTCCGGACATTGGTCTGTACAGGTTTAAAGTAATCGTCGAAATCAATTCGCAGACGATCAAATTTGAATTAGCGATCCTTGTGTGTCCCGCTGCCGCATATATGCCGGAACCTTTAGCCGAAGGAGCTCGGGTCGCAGGTGTCGGAGTGGCGCTTTACGGGCTCAGATCTGCCGATAATTGGGGAGTTGGTGATTTTACTGACCTGAAAAATTACAGCGCCTGGGCGAGATCCGAATTGGGAGCCCACATAGTCGGCATAAACCCCTTGCACGCAATTTTCAACAAGAGTCCTTTCAATAGCAGCCCTTATCTGCCATCCAGTCGCCTATACAGGAATCATATATATCTCGATGTGACGAAAGTTTATGGCTACGACACCTGTGACAAAGCCCGGAGATTCGTCAGATCGACCGAAACACAAGCGCTCATCACAAGACTCAGGCGGGAAGAGCATGTTAATTACGAAGAGGTGTCAAGGCTAAAGCTGAGGGTTCTCAGGATGGTATTTGAAGCCTTAATTGCAGGTAACAGCCAGGAAAATGAGAAAAGTCCTGAATGGCTCGATTTTGAAAGATATGTTTCGGCTGAAGGGGTTTTCCTTGAGCGGTTCGCCACCTTTTGCGCCCTGCGTGATTGGCTTGGAACCCAGGATCATAAATTCTATTCCTGGCGGGAATGGCCTGCAGGCTATCAGCAGCCAGACTCCGATGAAGTTAACCACTTTGTTGACACGTATTCGGATGAAATTTCGTTCTGGATGTTCATTCAATGGCAGATTAATAACCAGCTCACTGAGGTTCAGAATCATTCTTTGAGTATCGGAATGCTGATAGGCCTGTATCATGATCAGGCCCTGGCGGTGGACTCCAATGGCGCTGATTTCTGGGCATGGAGGGAATATTTCACGGAAGGATTCTCAGTGGGAGCGCCGCCGGACTCATTCGCCCCCGACGGCCAGGATTGGGGGTTCGCTCCTCCAGATTCACATCGAATCAGACAAGCCCTCTACACACCATTCAGAAAAATACTTCGGTCTAATCTTAAATACGGCGGAGCGCTCAGGATAGATCACGTGATGCAGTTGCACCACCTGTTTTGGATCCCGCGAGGCGCTAAAGCATCCGATGGAGTATACGTCAAGGATCACGAGGCTGATCTGCTCAATGTGCTAGCCCTGGAAAGTGTCCTGAATAAAAATGTTGTTATCGGAGAAGATCTCGGGACTGTTCCGCATAACTTTCGGGAAAGATTGATAGATCGCGGGTTATTATCTTACAGGCTATTCTATTTCGAAAGAGATTCCGGCGGAAATCTGCTGCCTTTCAGCGCATATCCCTCGAAAGCCCTGGTTTCAATCTCTACTCATGATCTGCCAACATTAGCGGGATTCTGGGCCGGACAGGATATTGAAAAACGAATTGAAATCGGTCGTATAAGACCGGAGGAAGAAGAGGAATTCAGGCAGGAACGGACCAATCACAGAGCTAAGATGATTGAAAGACTGGTTAGCGAAAGAGTCCTGCCAGACCACACCGCCCATCAGGCATGGATAAGCGATTTCCCAACAGATGATCTTCACTCGGCCGTCTTGAGCTTTGTCTTCAAAACTCCCTGCGCTATTGCGCTGATTAATCAGGAGGATATTTTTCTCGATGCAAGGCAGCAGAACTTGCCGGGAACCACATGGGAGAATCCCAACTGGGTAACTAAAAATCTTTTTTCTATTGAGGAATTACGCGAGAACACAGCAGCCGTGAACATGGCGGCCAAATTTAAGAGATTCCTGCTTGAAAGCGGTCGTTTGATTTGATTTGTTGCTTCGGCCCTTCAGCTTTTGACTTTTCTTCCGGAATTGACAACGCTTTTGACTCCCAAGCCACCCTTCGTCTCACGCCAGACCGCGGTAATAAGCTTGAGATCCGTCCGCCAACGGTCAATCTTACGGATCGCTTCGGCTTCCCATGGCAGCCATGTAGACTTCTTCCTGATTCTTATGGAAGCCTCTAGCTCTACCGGCACTGGCGGCTCAGGAGCCTGACCGTCTTCGTTGTCGTCAAATTCATCCGCCTCACCACAATATGCCAAATAATCGTTTATAATCTTGATCTGACGTCTGTTGAGCTTGCCACGAAGTGCGCTTAGACGCTCATCTAGAAACTCGTCCAGGCACTTGGCCACTGAGAGATTTTTTTCCTTGCAACTGATTAATTCATTTAGAAAACGATAGTTTTCCCTGAATTCACCCGGAATACATGACAGGTCTATATCTTGGGCGGATTTGTCCACTCTCATAGCTGCTCCCTAAACATACACAAAAATAAATAGAATTCAGAAACGGTTCAGAATAGGCCAACAGGCGGTTGGCTTAGGTAGGACGGCTATCACGCGGATTTTATTTTGTCAAGCTATGGTTCAAATATTTATTTCATCTTCTCATTATCATTGTGGTTACCAAATGATTCATGCTTTGGATGGCTATCTCGATAAAGTTCCTTATGTTTTTTAATAACTTCTGGGTCAATCTGAATGTTGTCTTTATGTTTTTCTCTGAATCTCTCCAAATTTTTACGCTCCTGGTATGAAAATACTGTCGTCTCGATCCATCCGACTACGCGCTCTCCATAAGGAAGCTCTCTCACAAATGCGACACCGCTCATGACAGTTGTTTGATTGACTCTCTGACCATGGATGAAACATCCGATTAATATTCCTAATCCGGCTAGGAAACAGAAATAGATGACAATTAATATTTTCCTGAGCATCTTTAACCTCGTATGCAAGAATTAAAAATAAATTATTCCGATGCAGGACACTAACCACAGGGTCACACATATGAGCAGCGGTGGGTCTGTCAGTAGTAAGACGGTTGGGGATCCGCCATCTTCCTTGTGATAGATGAGGAACATGTATCTGAATATGCCATAGGTGACAAAAGGTATTGTGTACATCATTTTTTCAGATTCCTGCCCTCCGGACAGATGTCCTTTGACCGAGTACAAGCAGTAAAATATGAATGTGGCAGTGGTTACTACCTGCAGGAGCTGATCGAGCAGCGTTACCGAGTAATTGTCGAGAACAGGACGGTGACATGATGCGTCATCAGACAGAATTACAACCTCATGTCTTCTTTTTCCAAGGGCCAAAAATATGGAGATGGAGAAGGTGCATAATACCAGCCAACTGGACATTCCCACCATTAACACGGATGTTCCGGCCATGACTCTCAGGAGGAATCCTGCGGATATGACCATAACATCTATGATAACCAAATCCTTTAATTTCCAGGAATATAGAATGTGAAGCACGACATATAGGCCTAGAGCCGTCATGCCCATGGCAGGAGCATGAGCCATTATTCCGCCTACAAACATCAGCACGATTAGGACTGCCGCGACGCTAAGGGCGAAGAAGGGTTTAACGGCGCCGCTGGCAAGGGGCCTGTATTTCTTGAGCGGATGGATTCTGTCCTGGTCCATATCCATGAAATCATTGATGATGTAAACGGCGGAAGAACCAAAGCAAAACGCAAGTAATATCCATAGCGTGGGAATCACGTCTTCCCAGACGAAAAGGCGTCCGCTAAATACCAAGGGCATAAAAACAAAACCGTTTTTAATCCATTGTGTAGGGCGCGCAAGTTTTAGCAGCATTAAGAAATCGTTCATCAATTGATGCCCTCACAAACTTTCTCGGAAAAGGAAGGCCGAAAAACAGGTCACTTGACCACAAAGGCAGATATCATAGATGATCTTTTCTGTAAATCTACTTGGACTTTAAAATAAATCATCGCCAACTCTCCGTCTCCTGATGAAAACAATTTATAATTAGTAGAGAATCTGGAATACTGATCTGATTGTTGGGACAATCATTTTTAGGGTGGGGCTATTGCTTTCTGATGGTAAATTACGTTCAATCAATTTAAACAAAAAGTTTTCTGTTTGGAATCACGTATTATTATACGAATCTATGTGGAAAAAAGGCTAGCCTGTAAAGGCAGGTTTCAGACCTGGCGGTCAATGTGACAGGCCTGACGGTTACATACAGTCATAATTCGAAACATTTCAATAATGATAAAATGTTTAATCAAGGAGTAAGCCATGGGCGATATCGAGTTGTCGAAATCTCTATCTCAAACTGGGGATACGAAAATTGTTATGCTGGTGTTGGACGGATTAGGGGGGCTTCCCAGGGAAGCTGGCGGTTTGACGGAGCTGGAAACGGCCTTTACTCCGAATATGGACAAGCTGGCTGTTGAGGGGTCTTTAGGGCTTATAAACACTGTAGATATAGGGATTACACCAGGCAGTGGCCCCGGTCATCTCGGGCTGTTCGGATACGATCCCTTGAAATACATTATAGGCCGTGGTGTTCTGGAAGCTGTCGGGATCGGTCTGGAATTGACAGCATTGGATGTAGCTGCGCGAGGTAATTTCTGTACGGTGGATCAATCAGGGATAATAACTGATCGGAGAGCTGGCAGAATCCCTACGGAAGAATGCGCACGCATGGTGAGCCTCATTGAGGATATTACAGTGGAGGGCGTGGAGATAATTGTAAAGCCGGTTCGCGATTACAGGTTTGTGTTGTTACTGCGCGGGCCTGGGCTTTCTTCGGCGCTGAACGAAACTGATCCTCAAAAGACGGGTTTAAAACCTTTGCGCTTGAGGCCTCAGGACGGCTCGGCAGAGTCAAGAACCACTGCGGATATAGTCAACAAATGGGTAGACAAGGTATCTGAGAGAATCAAGAACGAGAGTCCCGCCAACATGGTCACACTTCGAGGCTGGTCGACGGAGCCTGGACTGGCGGGATTTTCTGATGTGTTTGGCCTAAAAGCGGCGGCTCTGGCTGTCTA
>JBFXII010000105.1:0-8623 GCA_050176095.1 Desulfomonilaceae bacterium | reverse complement strand
ACGACGCTCTTCCGATCTCACTTCCTGTTTCAGATAGACGTCGTTGATTAGAAGGCGTTGTCCGAAATCGTTTGTGACTATTCGGGCCAAGTTTCCATGATGTCGCACTCTGAGTAATTTGATACCATTTTCCTTGAGGAACTTTTCCGCAGCCATTACCTGCTCTAGTTCGGCCTCTATTATCGGTCTTCCAAATGGTATTCTAGTTGAAAAACAAGGCTCCGCATTTCTTCGTGCAAGATCTTCAAAACCGCGACTGGCAAGTTCTTGTCTGATTTCTGTTTTGTTGATTCCTGCTTTCGCCAGGGGTGTCATGACGCCGAGTTGTTCAACTGCCTTGGAGCCGGGTCGTTCATCGGGGTTGTCATCCGCTTGAGTTCCGTCAAAAATTAGTATTTCCGACTGCTTTTCAGCCAGTTTGGCAATAGCTTTATACCTGGAAAGTTTGCAGTAATAGCACCTTAGAGGATCGTTCCGCCTGTACAGTGGGTCATCAAATTCCGGCGCGATAATGTTGACATGTTTGATTCCTAGATTTCGGGTGAATTCCTCAGAGTGTTCAATGTCTTCAACACATGCGGTCGGTGTTTTAACCGTTATTGCCACTACCTTTTGGCTGCCACATATCTCAGTGGTTTTCAGTAGCAGATAACTAGAATCAACTCCCCCTGAAAATGCCACATATATGGTCTGAGCCTTTTGAGCAGCCTCAGCAATAAAATTTGACAGCAATTTATTCTTTTCAGGCCATTTCAAGGACGCAGGAGCATCGCTCAAATGATTATTCCGATCGCTTAGGGGCATCAATCCATCCTCCCATGACCACTATGTCTTCCAAATAAAATACTGCAGCCTGTCCGGGGGCTACTGAGGACTGTGGCTCAGCAAAAACAAATTCAAGGCGCGTTTGATCCATTCTAGTTATTTTACAGGTGGTGGGACGAGATGTGGATCTTATTTTAACTTGGAAACATTTGTTTG
Source organism: Desulfomonilaceae bacterium (assembly GCA_050176095.1). Taxonomy (GTDB): domain Bacteria; phylum Desulfobacterota; class Desulfomonilia; order Desulfomonilales; family Desulfomonilaceae; genus CAITZA01. Next base: position 7,642 of record JBFXII010000105.1, on the reverse strand, counting down.
AGAAAGCCAAGTCCCGTCTTATTATATTAAGATCGGTGACCAGGGCTCCGTTTGAGAAGGTTTCGTCCCTGGTTCCAATGATCACAGAATTGGTTTGCGAATCAATTCGTATGACGTAACGCGGCGCGGGTCCGCACACCCCAAGTCCTCTTCTCTGACCCACCGTGTAATTTATTATTCCATTATGATGTCCGAGAATATTGCCCTGCGAGTCGAGGATTGGTCCTGGTTCAGATTGAATTCCCATTTTTTTCAGAAAACTTACGTAGTCGTCATTCTTAATGAAACACAACTCCTGTGATTCTTGGCTTTCAGATAATTCCCGGTCAATAGAGCTTAGAAATGATCTCACTTGCGATTTTTTCCACGAACCCAAGGGGAAGCATGTGAATTTGAGTTGTTCCGGGGTGAGCATGAACAGGAAATATGATTGATCCTTGACGGCATCGTGACCTTTAGTAAGTGTTACGATATCCTGTTGATGTACAATGTTCGCGTAATGTCCAGTGGCCAATTTTTGACAGCCCAAACTCCGCGCATGATCAGCCAACAGTGTCATCTTTATAAGCCTATTACAACGAGGGCATGGTGAGGGGGTTCGGCCCAAATTGTATTCATGAGCGAAATGATCCAATATTGTTTTCTGAAAGTCATTTTCCAGGTCGATCACATGAAGAGGCGCTTTAATGAGGTTGGCTACTCGCTGGGCTTTGGCTGTGGATGCCGCTGAATCTTCAAAAAGCCTCATGTGTAAGGCTATCAACTCATGGCCTTCTTTTTTAAGTATAAGTCCAGAAGCTGCGCTATCCATGCCACCGCTAATTGCGACACCAATTCGCATGATTCTCCCTGACGGAAAGTGGTTACATCGTGAGAGGCTATCTAGACCTAACATCCATTTTTGAGTCGTGTCCTGGCTGTTTGTTAGGGAGTTGACCCGCTGGATTAGAGACTGGCCCTGAATGTGGGGCCAAAACTGGCTTGATCAGTGAGCCGGGCGCAGGGGACGTGTTTCTGGTTTCAGGCCTGGGGGGGGCTTGAGGCGGTCTAACATGCTGTTGTTCCTGGCCACTGGGTCCCATTGGGTTTTGATTTAAAGGGTTGAGTGAGGAACTTGAAGTGTTTGGGAAGAATCCAAAGACTGGTCCACCAAAAACAGACTGGTTTTGTAATAATGCCTGAGCAGGACCTGATGGGCTGGATGCTAAGGATTCAGGTAAGTCCATTGGAGCCATGACGAGAGTCAGTCCATCAAATGGGGTGTAAATAGGTTCTCGGACAATTCTTGGAATGTTGATGTCTTTTTGGTCCGCCGGGTAAGTGAGCATTTCCTTGAAAGTTATCTGAGGGGGTATTGTGAATTCACGCTCGGGCCTGTTTTGAAGCACATCCCTCATGAAATAAGCCCAAACAGGAAGAGCGGCCCTGGCTCCTTCCTCTCTTCTTCCCAAGGGTCTTTTTTCATCAAAACCGACCCACACTCCTGTAGTGAAATCAGGATTGAATCCTATGAACCAGGCGTCCTCCGCATTATTTGTAGTTCCTGTTTTGCCAGCAAGATCTTTTCGTTTCAGGTATTGGGACAATCGAGCTCCGGTTCCCTGACGGACACCACCTTGAAGCAAAGAAGTCATTATGTATGCAGTTTGAGGTGAAAGAGCAGCTTTAGCTCGAGACGGCTCAGCAAGAAGATCATCCTCTTCCCAATCAGCTTGGGAGAGTCCTTTAGTTTGGGATGATAAGGCTGTCGTGAAGGGGGTTTGAACTGCCGCTGCCTGTCTGACCGTTGGCTTTCTATTTTGAGAAAGGCGGAGGGCAGTTTTCAGGAACTGTTCCTTAAATTCATCCCTCGGGGTCGGAGATGGAATTTCAGCTTCGTCTAACACAGGGGTTTCAGAGTTATCTTCAAGGACATTACCGAACCTGTCTTCAACACGCTTTACGAGAATTGGTTCCACATGTATGCCACTATTGGGAAATACGGTATAAGCGCTGGTCAATTCCATCAGGGTGAGTTCCGATGTTCCCAGGCTCAGAGAGAGGTTGCGGCCCAAAGGTGACGAGATACCCATTTTATTAGCCAGATCGAGCACAGGGCCTAATCCGACGTCCATTAAAATCTTGATGGTGCATATGTTACGGGATAGCTCTAGAGCGCGTCTGACGCTGAGGGGTCCCATGAAGTTTCCGCCAGAGTTCTTAGGTTCCCATTCCTCGTCATCACCTTCGAGATCGACGACAATGGGTTCATCCACTATTACTGTCGCAGGGCTGTAGCTCTTTTGCTCAAACGCCAGGGAGTAAATTATCGGTTTAAAAACACTTCCAGGTTGACGTTTTGCCTGCACTGCCCTGTTGAACTGAAAGTGTTCACCGGTTGAGCCGCCAACCAAGGCCCTAACATTTCCATTCTTATTTTCTATGCAGACCAGAGCCCCCTGCAGTCTTGGGTTGTCGTCTAATAGAAATTCCGCAACGTCATCTACAAACTTGTTGAATTTCAGGGCAAGGACCTGCCCAACTTTGTAGACGGAGGCAGATGATTTTTGGACTTTCACTCTCCCTTTAAGCTTTTTGCTGATGGCTACATCAAGAAATACCTCACCGGATTTCTGGGGAGTGACTCGTGTGACTACACCCTGATATATCTTATCTTCTGTTAAAGTTGGAGTAATGCGTCTTTCCAGCAGATCAGAGATTTCGTTTTGCGGTATGGTTCTTAAAATGGCCAGATGCTTTTGCCTGGTCTTGATCTCCTCAAGGCCCCGTTCCATAGCTTCAAGGGCTCTTCTCTGAAAGTCCAGTTTGCAGGTTGTAAAAACTTTTAGGCCATCGTTGTAAAGCTTCTCTTCACCATATTTTCTAATGATGTATCTGCGAACAACTTCGGTGAAATCAGGCGCCAGGTCAAAAGGTCTGACGATTGCCTTTCGGAAGGTCAGTTGTTCAGATTTGGCCTGTTCAAATTCTGCGTCATTAATAAAACCGGCACGTTGCATTCTGCCCAAAACGGTTAGTTGTCTCTGACGCGCCAGTTCTTCACTTTTAAATGGATTGAATCTTGCTGGGCTTGCCACCAAGCCTGCTAGCAGAGCGGCCTGAGCGGTAGTCAAATGTTCCACTGGCTTGTCAAAATAACCTCTCGCAGCCGCCTCAACGCCGTAACAACCCTCGCCAAGGTAGATTTCATTCAAATATACGTATAGGATCTTCTCCTTACCCCACACCTTTTCAAGGCGAGAGGCCAGAATCATCTCTTTAAACTTACGAGAAAAGGTTCTTTCCCTACTCAAGAGAAAATTTCGTGTTACCTGCATGGTAATGGTACTGCCACCCTGAGCAATTCTTCCTGCAGCAATGTTTCTGGCAATAGCTCGGAGTATGCCGTAATAATCTACTCCGTCATGCTGGAAAAACCTTGAGTCCTCAGCAGCCAGGAATGCGTTGATTACGTTCTGAGGAATCTGATCCAACTCTACTACGAACCTTTTCTGTTTGTAAAAAATGCCGATGACAGATCCATCGTCGGAGAAGAAAGTTGAGACTGTTTTGGGTTTGTAGGAAACAAGTTCAGGAATTTCAGGTAGTTGGTTTGAAATTGATAGATACGCTCCTAAAGTTGCTCCCAACAAAAAAATTGGGATTTGAATGATGATCAATAATGGAATTATAAAAAAGACCGTGAAGACACCTTTAGTCAAGACACGGTGCATGGTTTTTGCCATCATATGTTCCTAACGATATTCCTCAGAATCGATAGTTCCTGTTTTTGTGACACAAGAAACGTCGATCCTGAACGACGTATTTTTCAGAACATAGCTCATACTTCTATTTTTAACAAATCTTCTGATTTAACAATAGCGCCTGAATAAAAAATAGACGCCTGGCTAACAACGTCCACTTCATCACATGGTGGATAGAAATGGGTGAGGACCAGCTTTCTTGCATTTGCTGATGTGGCCATTTTTCCGGCGTCTGATGGAGATGAATGGCCTGGTATTCGAAGATCATCCGGCATCGAACATTCACAAATAAAAACATCTGTATTTTTGGCCAGCATGGCAAGATTCTCAGAATAAGCCGTATCACCTGAAATGGTTACACTTTTGTTCCGATCATTTATTCGGACAGAGATGGATGGTTGAGAATGCTCTGAAGGCACAGAAATTAGCTCCATGGATTTCAAAGAAAAATGATCGCGTTGTTTATCGTGTAATTCTTTTAAGATCAATCTATTCCCTATAGGGACAATCCATGATCCATATATGTTGACCAACCCATCATAAAGTTGTTCCAATCCATGTGGGCCAACCAGGTAAAAAGGCTGGGTTCTCATTTCTCCGTAGGCGTAATTATGGGCAAAAAGCAATGGAACGAGATCAGAGACATGGTCAGGGTGAAAATGGGTTGTCAAAATGACATCTATTCTCCTGTAATCGAAGCGAGCCTCGCACAAACGTCTTAATATTCCGGACCCCACATCAACCAGCACATTTACCTCGGAGGTTTCAAGCAAAATTCCGGAGGCATTTCTGAGAAGCTGTGGGGTTGCTGTGCCGCTACCTAGAATTGTTACTTTCATGGAATCCTCAATGCGGACCGCCCGAATTAATGGATCGCCATTTTTCGAAAAAAGCCATTTAATAGAACCGATGTTGCCGTTTTCGGTATAGACAATTAGCCATTCAGTTTACCCCCATGATTAAGAATACCTCAAAAAAATATTGCAAGGTTAAAAAACTTTGCTTGACTCATCTCAGATTCTGCGGAGTGATAGAAAAGGGCTAAATGGTGAAGATGTCCAGTTGAGGGCATAGTTATAGCTGGGGATGTAAAGATCAAGATCTTGAATTGCTTACCTTTTTTCTCAAGGTTTCAACTTCTTAAAAGAGCTAGTTTTGAATTTGCGCCTCCGATAGCATAGGCTGTTCTGATCCACTCATTGATACTACACCTGGAGTTATCGTGGAGTGGGCGGGAACGAGATTTCTGGTGATAACCGCCTCGGCTATTGAGCTGGCGACAGTTTTAGACATAGCGGGGCTGTAATGAAAGGCCGAAACGTAGAGTGTCTGATTTGTATTTCTCTGCATATCTGCAAGCCAGATGAAATTGCGTCCCAAGTTTCGATAATCAGGAATGTTTGAAACAAACTCATAACCGCTTTTCAAATGAGGTGAAAAGCTGTCATAATCGAAATCCCGAAAAATGTGATGACTTACATCATATCCGTACAAAGGCATAGGTTGCCAGACGAAGACGGTAGTCACACCGAAATCTCTGGAGATGGCCTCTATTATTCGTTTGTTTGTTTGATACCGTTGTATTACGTTCCCAAGCAGCTCCGGTCCTGACAAATTCGAAATACCGCCATCCTTGGGCAGGCCTTCGGAAGCCTTTGAATCGATTGGCTTGTATAAACCGTTAATCAATTTATAAACCGGCAGTTCATTTAGTATTCTTCGAGAAAGAGGGATGTCGGATTCCCTCATGAATTTTTTGAATTGTTTCGTGTATCCCGGTTCTCCATCGAAAATTATGAACTCATTGATCCCATCCATAAAAAATGCCATATTCGGGACATGACCATCTAGTAAAAGCTTCTCAAACAAGATGCGTTCCTGAGACGAAAAGTACGCAGCCCTGCCGAAATTGTAAATTTTGACAGGCACCTGAAGTTTTTGGGTCAAAATTTCCTGAAGGTGTGAGGCTACAGTCTCATTGTCAGGCACTCCATAGCCAAAGCTTGTAGATCCTCCAAAGAAGAAGATGACGAAATCGTTTTTGTTTGGAGGCCAAGGTCCTTGATTCCGAGAATGTCTGAATCCATTGACATCCACGTTTACAAATCTTGTTTTGTACGGGGCTTCTTTGAACTGAGTGTAAGTATCGTATTCCTGAATGATACGCCTGCAGTCATGAATTAGCTGATCAATGTCCGATCGGGATAGTTGAGGAAATAGTTTTTCAAGCGCTTCGTTACTTTTCTTGTGACGCATAGGGGCTTTTTCGTATTTATTTTCGTTGGCATATAAATCACTGATTTTGTAATAACCCCAGATAGAAATATTGATTATTGCGAATAGAGCAAAACAATTAAGCGCTATTAAAGACGCTGTAATTAATATTCTCGAAATTACGGATCTCTCAGATTGAAATCTAGACATTTCTCGGTCCACTCCATACCTGGAAAACTAATTTATTCAGAATTAACAACACAATAAATAAGTATGAGGTCACTATTTGCAGAGGTTTTTGTGAAATGCAAGAAAAAAAAGCGCTTTTACAATAAAAATGTAAAAAGCGCTTTATAAAATATGTTGTAACGGCGTGCCGAGATCATCGACACTTCTTGAGCTTAATTACTTACGGTTTGGTATTAGCTCACATCACCTTCAGCCACCTTGACACGGATTAACTTCTTATTGATTTTTCCAACGCTCGTTTTTGGTATCTCGACAACTTTAAAAAATCTATCAGGAATTGCCCATTTTGATATGGCGCCTTTATCGGCGAATTCCGACATAAAGGCTTTTAGATTATCCTCGGAGTAAGAATCCTCAAAACCTGCCTTGGGCACGACCATGGCTACCGGCCTTTCACCCCACTTTTCGTGAGGAATCCCAATTACCGCTACTTCAGACACGGATTCATGCTGACTGATAAGGCTTTCGAGTTCGAGTGATGATATCCATTCGCCACCAGTCTTGATGACATCTTTGAAGCGATCCGTAATTTTTACATATCCTTCCGGATCCATGTTGGCCACGTCTCCGGTGTGTAACCAACCGCCTTTCCAGAGTTCTTCAGACTTTTCGTCGCTTTTGAAGTAGCCTTGAGTGAGCCAGGGGGCTCTTACAATTACTTCACCGGTTGTTGATCCGTCATGGGGGACTTCTTTGAAATCAGCATCCACTATTTTGAGATTAACTAGAGGAACCGGAAGACCTGTCTTGGTTAGGACTTCAACGCGATCATCTTCAGGTAAGTCGAACATTTTCGGTTTGAGGTTTGCTGCTGTCAATAGAGGACAAGTCTCTGACATGCCATAAGCTGACAGTATCTGAATTCCTAAAGCCATTGAAGCTTTGGCAAGTCCCTTGGGAAGAGCGGAACCACCTATGACTACCTTCCAGTTGCTCAGGTCAACCTGTTTGGCCACCGGTGAAGAAACCAGCATGTGCAAGATTGTGGGCACGCAATGGGAGAAAGTGACTTTTTCAGAAAGCAATAATTTCAAGAGCATGGCAGGTTCATAACGTCCCGGATAGACCTGTTTGCAGCCCATCATTGTGGCTAGATAAGGAATACCCCAGGCGTGAACATGAAACATAGGTGTAATAGGCATGTACACATCGACTGACTGAAATCTTACCGGCGAGGAAAAGGATGCCAGGGCCATGGCCAAACCGAAAGTATGGAGAACTAGTTGACGATGGCTATAGTAAACTCCTTTAGGATCACCCGTAGTTCCTGTGGTGTAAAAAAGGGTGGCTCTTGTGTTTTCATCGAATTCGGGAAATTCGTAAACGTCTGATGCATTAGCCAACAAAGCCTCATACTCTCCGGCCAGTTCCAGTGAGGTCTTGGGGGTAGTTTCACTCTCCTGCATGAGGATAATTTTTTTGACAGTTGTCAAATT
>JBFXII010000104.1:0-8624 GCA_050176095.1 Desulfomonilaceae bacterium | reverse complement strand
TATGACATTAATTCAAGGCCTTTCCACGATCGATGATCAGCTTGAAGCCCTGCGAAAAAATTGGGACTCCTTTGACTTCTTCTTTGTTCATTACAAATATACTGATTCCAGGGGGGAAGACGGAGATTTTGACGCGAAAGTTCGTGAGATAGAAAAGGTGGATGAGGTCATCCCGGAAATTATGAGGCTCAATCCTGATGTTCTTGTTATTACGGGTGATCATTCAACTCCTGCTATTCTCAAGTCGCATAGCTGGCATCCTATTCCCCTTTTGCTGTGGGCGCCTGGAAAGACGAGATCCAACCTGAACGTGACAAGTTTTGGTGAAACCCAATGCCTCAACGGGTCTCTGGGTCAATTTAACGCATCGAGTCTGATGAGACTTGTTACCGCCTGCGCCATGCGTCAAACGAAGTATGGGGCCTAGGCCGAAAAAAATTATGTGAGAAAATCAGGGCTTTTAAAGCATGTCGAAATCAGATGTTCATCCGGCGCATGTTTTCCAGTCCTGGCAAGTTTGGCCAGGCTCTTACGACAACCCTAGGGCCGACGGAATTTATCCATTGGCCCCTGGGTCTATTCCCTGTTTTGACAAACTGACCCCTATCACGTCGATGGGTTCATGTTTTGCTCGCGAAATCAAAAACGTGTTGCTAGCTCAGGGGTACAATTATATTAACGAAGAACCCGAGCATCCTGCCTCAAAACATGCGGGGGCGGCCTGGGAAAGGCTGTATAACACCTTTTCCATGCGCCAGATTTTTGAATACACATTTGATCAATTCAACCCTAAAACTCGATGGTGGATGGCGCCAATTTCCAGAAAGGTCCAGGACCCGTATCGTCGGGTCATCGTCTACGATTCTCCGGATGAAGCGCACGCCAATTTTGCACACCACATCCAGCGCTCCAGACTGGCCCTGACAAAAGCAAAACTAATAATCATTACATTAGGATTGACCGAAATTTGGGAAAGTAAAACGGATGGCTCGGTTATTTGTTTGCCATCAGGTCCTTATGTCAACGAAGGTGGCGACATGAGCGACTATCAATTCCGTGTGTCGCGCTTTGATGAAAATCTCCACAATTTGGAGAGGATCTATGAACTTCTGTCTGAGAACAACCCTGAGGCATATCTTGTCGTGACTGTATCTCCCGTTCATTTATGGGCAACCTTCCGCGATGACCTCGATGTTATAAGCGCCAGCTGCAATTCGAAATCTACCCTCAGAGCCGTTGCGGATGAGTTTGTTTCACGCCATGACAACGTTTTTTATTTTCCGGCTTATGAGATGGCGACTATTTACAGGCCGATAATGAGTCAGTCCATATTTACTGAAGGACGTGAAAACTTTCATGTTAATCAGGACGTTGTGAACTTCATCATGGAACAATTCTTCCGAGGGGCAAACGAAGGCTGTAAATGAGCCGTAAGTTCTTGCAAGGAACAATCCGGGGGCTATGGAAAATCAAAAAAAGGATTATGTTATGATGTAAGTCATGTTTCGGAGATTTCTACATGCTCGATTGCGTCATTCTTAGGACTAACATCATTGCCATAAATGAGTCGGTTCGAAAGGCCGTAAACGTCATACTCCCGATAGCCAGGGACACACTCAAAAGAGAGGGTTCGCATTTTCCTACGGCAGTATTGCATACCATGAGTGGGGCAATACCTGTGCTGATGACTTTTCAGGATATTGCCCAGAGAAAGAAACAGGTGGAACATGTCAAGAGTATGGCGCTCGAGGAAAACGCTTATGCGGTAAGCGCAATAACCTGCGCCAAGGTAGTTGACTGTCGGTCAAGCCTCACTGAAGAAGCGCTCGTAATAGCTACGACAATACGCGGATCCATCCCATATGTGGTGACCCAGAGCTTTATCAGGGACATCAATGGTAATGTGGCGTATTTCCAGGACCCTGTAGAAGGCGATGAAGCCTTCATGATTGGGCAGATGATGATTTTTCCCGATTGGGACGCCAACAATTGACTTGAGTCAGCGCCTCCAATCAAATAAAAAGTAAGACAATCCAGGCAAGAATTTCATACCGTGAGAGTTGTCATGACAAAAATCCTCTTCGTCAATGCCAGCCCGCTAGCCAAGAACGGAACTACACATATTCTGCAGAAAGCATTTCTTGAAGGAGCGCGAAAAGCCGGAGCCGAAATCCAAGAAGTTTTCCTGGCCAAATGTGACATCAAGCCATGTAGAGGATGCTTTAATTGCTGGATCAAGACTCCCGGGCAGTGTGTGATCAAGGATGATCAAGCCGAACTCCTGCAAAAATGTTTGTGGTCGGATATTCTCGTTCTCGGGACCCCACTATACGTCGATGGAATGACCGCACAGTGCAAGACTTTTGTGGATAGGCTTATCCCACTGGCTTTACCTGATTTTGTAATTGAAGAAGATCATTGCCGGCATCCGTCCAGGATGGAACGGAAATGGAAATTTTTGTTGGTTAGCAACTGTGGGTTTTACGAAATGGACAACTTCGATGCTCTGGTCTTTCATTGCAAGAGGATGTGTCAAAACTTCCATGCCGATTACATCGGTCACATTCTCAGACCTCATGGACCTATCATGCATTATTCTGATATGCTGGTCACAGAAATAAATAAGGTTATAGACGCCGTAATCATGGCGGGTGAAGAGGTAGCAAAGACCGGATCTCTCACGCAGTCTTCCATGCAGGCCGTTAGCGCTCCTATCATTCCCAGGACTGCTTATATAGAGGGTGTTAACGTTTACTGGAAACAGGAACTCGCCAAGATTAACAACTAAGTATGAATTGGCCGGATTAATCGTATTCGTTTATTTGATCAGAGCTGGGGAAAATTAGCCGTCGTGTTACAGGACTTTTTAACATGGCTTCAAGAGCCGCGCACACTGGATTGGGACATTGCCCACCATGAAGTCTTTGATTCCATAAAGGCAAAGACCGAACCAGTAAACCCCGAACTAAATTCTGAAACCAAAGACCTAATTCGCTCCGCAGGCATAAAAAGTCTATATTCGCATCAGGCCCAAGCAATAAGACTGGCGTTGTCCGGTAAAAATGTCGTTCTATCCACTAACACGGCCAGTGGCAAAACCTTGTGCTATCAAATCCCGGTCTTGGACAGACTCGTTAAGAACCCGAAGTCCCATGCGCTATTCCTCTTTCCTCTCAAAGCCCTTGAGCGTGATCAGTGTGAAGCTTTCAGATCATTAGCGGCTGATTCCGGTATAGACATAGCTGTTTACGACGGTGACACGCCTGACACTGAACGTCGAAAAATCAGAGCCAATCCGCCGCGTGTCATAGTCACGAATCCCGATATGCTTCACCTGGGTTTTCTGGCGTTTCATGATTCATGGAAGAGCTTTTTTGGCAATTTGGCCTATGTAGCCTTGGATGAGGCTCATAGCTACAAAGGCATCTTCGGTAGCCACATTAACCAGTTGATGCAGAGACTGAAACGTGTTTGCGCCTACCATGGATCATCCCCACAATTCATCGCCTGCTCAGCCACGATTGCAAACCCCGGTGAGTTTGTAAGCTCTTTAATCGGCGAAGAAGTCTCGGTGGTTTGCGAATCCGGAGCGCCTTCGTCACAACGCCACTTCCTTTTCCTAAATCCTTACTTAAGCCCATACACCATAGCCGCAAGGCTGTTTGTCAAGTCCATAAATCTTGGCCTAAAAACGATTGTTTTTACTCGCGCGAGGAAGATTACCGAGTTAATAACCCTCTGGGTAATGACGGACGCTCCACAATTGAGGAAAAGAGTCAGTTCCTACCGGGCCGGATTCTTGCCCGAAGAACGTCGGGAAATAGAAAAGAAGCTGTTTAGTGGGTCTCTTGATGGGGTCATCTCCACATCAGCTCTGGAACTAGGAATAGATGTAGGCGGATTGGACGTATGTATTCTGGTTGGCTATCCTGGAACCATAGTCAATACGTGGCAGCGTGGAGGTAGGGTGGGACGGGGAGGCCAATCCAGCGCTATCGTTATGATAGCTGGAGCCGACGCTCTGGACCAATACTTCCTCAAAAATCCCAATGATTTCTTTCAAAGAGGCTTCGAAGCAGCTGTCCTTGACCCCTGCAACGTGGAAGTGCTCAAAAGGCACTTGCCATGCGCTGCGGCTGAAATTCCGCTCAGACGTTCAGAAGATTGGCTCGCCTCTGAATCGGCGACTCAGGCTTTGAAATCTCTCATTGACTCAGGCGAGTTATATGAATCGGCCAACGGAACGATAACGAGTTTAAGATCCAGGCCTCATAGAGGTGTGGACTTGCGATCAATCGGTAATTCCTTCGCAATATTCTCAAAGGACGGCAAGAAGCTCATAGGGGTTTCAGGTGGAAACAGAGCCTACCATGAAGTGCACTTAGGAGCGATTTATCTGCATAGATCAGCACAGTATGCCGTAACAAAATTTGATCCTGAAAAAAGGAACGTATTTGTCGAACAGGTTAATTACAGTTATTACACCAAAACACTCTCGGAAAAGACCACTACCATTCTGGGCGCTCCAATAAGATCTCGTGATTTTGACGGTTTTACTGTCAGGGAAGCACGACTGAAAGTTATTGAAAACATTCATGGCTATGAGAAAAGACGAACATCCGGACAGGAACTAATCGCGACCGAACCACTGGATTTACAGCCAGAACCTTTTGAAACGGTTGGAATCTGGATAGAAATATCAGATTATATAAAACAGAAGATCGAAAAATCATCACTGCATTTCATGGGGGGAATCCACGCATTGGAACATGCGGCAATTTCAATGTTTCCGCTATTTGCTCTGTGTGATCGAAATGACATCGGTGGCATCAGCACGCCGAAACACGAACAGGTGTGCAAATCCGCCGTATTCATTTATGACGGGTATCCAGGTGGAGTCGGATTGGCCCACAAGGCGTTCGACGTCATCAAGGACCTACTGGAGAAAACAAGGGACCTCGTAAGTAACTGTGAATGCGAAATTGGTTGTCCGTCCTGCATTCACTCACCCAAATGTGGTTCGGGAAACAAACCGCTGGATAAAGCAGCCTGTCTGATGGTTCTGGATGAACTGCTAAACCCCGAACCTAGCCAAATCAATACACAAACAGGTAAGCCTCAAAAGACAATCGTGACCGATGCGGCCGCTGCTTCAAAATCCCGGGTGGATCAAATTCTAATCGTAAAAGACAACAACAGAAACAGCGATGAAATGAAAATAACGCCAAAACAATTGGGAAAAGTTGTAATTTTCGACCTGGAAACCCAGATGCTGGCTGATGAAGTAGGTGGATGGCGCAATATATCAAAAATGATGCTTTCCCTGGCAGTCACATATTCAGATCAGGATGGTTACCAGACCTTTACGGAGAGAAATGTGAACGCCTTGATTGATAAACTAATTACCGCCGATATGGTCGTAGGCTTTAATCACATCTCTTTTGATTATGTTGTCCTGTCGGCGTACACATCACAGAATCTCAAATCACTCAATAACCTTGATATCCTATTGGAAGCGAAAACCAGGATCGGTTTCAGGGTAAGTTTGAACCACCTTGCAGAACATACTCTGGGTATAAGGAAATCCGGCTCAGGGTTGGATGCGGCGCGCTGGTTCAAGCAGGGTAAAATGGGTCTTATAGAAAAATACTGTCGTGATGATGTCAGGATAACCAAAGAGCTTTACGAATATGGCCGGGATCTTGGACACGTGCTTTATTCAAACAAAGGAATGCTAACCAGAATCAATGTGGATTGGCCGTAGATTGAGCGCCATCTGTCCATCAACCCGCAGTTCAAATAGCCGTAGGCCCGATCAGGCAATTTAGAATACCTTCAACTATTTCAAGATCTTAATTTCCTTTTTTTCTATTTTTGTTTCAAATGCTTTAACATGATGACTTTCGAGTCAAAACTGTATTAAAACTAGTTTAGCGAAAGTCCTGTTTCAGAGCGCTTTCAACTGCAATTCCCCACAAATGCTCAGCAGCGGTGGACCGAATGCTCGAATTCTTCAAATCGTCAAGAAATTACATTGCCGCATTCCTCATTTTGCAGGCGCTTTGTTTCGTTTTTTTTTACCGTGAATACAAAAATGAAGTTAACGCCTTTGCTGATACCCGAACAGCAAACCTGACCAATCAATATAATGCCATGCTTAAAACCTACAGCATGGTCGCAAACACCATATTTTCAGAGGTTGTCGACAAGCCTGATGTCCTTGTGGCTGTTAGCCAGGCGCAGCAGTCGGACGAACTTGACCAGGCGGTATATCGTGGGAAGCTTTTCGCGATGCTCAATGACTGCTTCCAGCGTTTGGTAGACAAGGATTTTCGACAATTTCATTTCCATTTTCCCGATGGAACCAGCTTTCTCAGATTCAACAAACCTTCAAAATTTGGGGATAGTCTCTTCGATTTGAGACCGTCTTTGAGAATCGTCAATATCAAAGGCAAACCTATCGAGGGTTTTGAAGAGGGTAGGGCGCACAACGGCTTCAGGTACATCTTTCCTCTAAGTTACGAAGGAAAGCACATTGGAAGCGTGGAATTAAGTGTATCTTTTAATGCCTTCAAAGAAACCATGGAGAGGCTTTACGCTCCGAATGAATACGCTTTTATGATAAAGCGCTCAAGTGTGGAAAATACCGTCTTCGAGGACGAGGCGAAGTTTTACAGGCCAAGTGATCTGAACCCTCTTTACCTATATGAAACCATTGAAGGTGATAGCCTGTTCGGAAAGGGCGCGTCTAAAATAGGCAGTGGCATTAAGACGGCCATCAACAAACACATTGCAAAAAAGTATTCGTCATTTCTGGATAAAGAGGAAGCCTTCAGTGTGGGTGTCTCCCTCGACTCCTCAGACTACATCATAACTTTTCTGCCCATTAAAAATATAGGTGGTTCGATAGTAGCGTACATATTTTCGTATGTTGAAGATTCAAGCCTTAGCAATCTATTTGAAGATTTCATTGAAAAGCTCATCGGTTTCAGCCTTGTTATAGCAGCCTGTATTTTCGTGCTGTTCCTTAACGAACGATCAAGGCGCAGGGATAGGCATCGCAAACAACAGATCGAGAATCAGAATCGTCAACTCAGAAGTATTACCGATAACATGGGCGAAGCTTTATTCGTTTTGAACCACCACGGTCAGGTAAAGTTTGTTAATCCCGCTGGTGAAAAGCTCTTGAACTTGCCCTCTTATAATATATTGGGTTCGAAGATTCAGGATCTTATTGTGGTCAAAGGATCACAAGGCAGTGATTCAGACAGCCACTTCATTCTCGTTCATGAGCCCGGAGAAATGCCGGCCACAGTATCTGGAGAAATTGAAGTCAAAGTCACGGACAACGATTCTTTGAACTATGTCGCATATATTTCTTCTGCAATTGTCGCAGAGGGGGATGTTCCTGGAACGGTAACGTTGTTGCAGGATATTTCGGATCGAAAATCGGCTGAAGAGGCTCTCAGAAGTAATGAGGTACGTCTACGCCTGATAGTGGATAATGCGCTTGACGGAATAATAACGGTTGATTCGGCGGGCATCATAGAGTCTTTCAACCCCGCAGCGGAATCCACGTTCGGTCATGAAGCCAGCCAGATCATCGGCCAAAGCCTGGAAAATCTTTTCCCCCATGCTAGAGAAGGGCGACAGTCTTCCTTCGCAAAACATGTCCTCTCTTATGACAGCCCTACACCTCTGAGGCTTGAACGTGAATTATTCGGGCTGAAAAAAGATGGCTCAATCTTTTCGGCCGAGATTTCCGTCAGTGAGATGCGTGTAGACGATGAACGAAAATTTGTAGTTATTATTAGGGATATCAGCGTAAGAAAACGTGCGGAAGCCGAGTTAATTCAGGCCAGAGAAAAAGCTGAAGCAGCAGCGCGGGCCAAAAGTGAATTCCTCGCCAACATGAGCCACGAAATCCGAACGCCGCTGAATGGTGTCATCGGTATGACACAACTTGCGCTGGAAACCGATCTTGATCCAGAACAAAAAGAATACCTGGAAACCGTAAAGTCGTCTTCGGAAGTATTGCTCAAACTAATTAACGACATTCTCGATTTTTCCAAGATGGAAGCAGGACGCCTTGAGATCGAATCGGTGGATTTCAATGTAAGGGACGCTATTGGAGGTGTTTCTCGGGGTATGGCCGTCCAGGCGGCTGAGAAAGGCCTGGAGTTGGTTTTCGATGTGGCGCATGACGTTCCGGTAAGTCTTCGTGGAGACCCGGTGAGGCTTGTCCAGGTATTGAATAACCTGGTGAGCAATTCTGTCAAGTTCACCCAAAAAGGCGAAATACTGGTTTCGGTAGAACTTCTAGACACGAACGATAGCGAAGTTACTCTACATTTTAATGTCGCGGACACAGGAATTGGTATCCCGAAGGAAAAGATCGAAAAGATTTTTGTTCCCTTTGAACAGGCTGACACGTCCACAACCAGGCGTTACGGGGGCACGGGCCTGGGTCTGTCAATCTCCAGTCGTCTGGTTGAACTAATGGGCGGGGTTATTTGGGCTAACAGTAAAGTAGGAGTTGGAAGCGATTTTCATTTCACTGTGACGTTAAAGCACGCCCAAGGGGCTTCCCCGGAAATCGAACCGATAGATGTCTCGTCATTAAG
>JBFXII010000103.1:0-8641 GCA_050176095.1 Desulfomonilaceae bacterium | reverse complement strand
TCCACTGCTACTTTAAAGCCAGCGCATTCGTTGACTATACTGATGGCTTCTCTGAAAGGTGAGCGCACATCCGATTGAAGTCCGGTCCCTAAAATGGCGTCTATTATCAGTTCACTTTCTCTCCATTTATGACCTGCTTCCGTGATTGAATCCAAAGACTCTAGTTCCTCGATGTCCCCATGCATCGCCAACAGAACATTCAGGTTAATCAATGCGTCGCCTTTAGCTTTGGACTTGGGAGCCAAAAGATATGTTTTGACCTTCGCTCTCTGGTTAATTAGATAGCGCGCAATTACGAAACCATCCCCACCGTTGTTTCCTGAACCAGCAATTACTGAAACTTTTGAGCCTTCTAATCTAGAACTAAAATGTTTTTGTAGGGCGTGAAAAGTAGACCTGCCGGCATTCTCCATTAAAACAATCCCAGGAATGCCGACAGAGTTGATCGTCAGGCTATCAAAAGCTCTCATCTCATTAGCTGTCACTAAATACTCATACATGATGACTCACAACTGGGTATCTGAACAGTTAAGATGGGTCCGTTTCCCGAAATCTCTCCTGATTCCACTAAATAAGATAGGTCCGAATTCTTCTAATCTGCTGAATTCTTTTTTGCTTTAATGAGATCGTTAAGCCTTGTCGGCCTGCAGGAAATCACAGGTGTAACCCGAACATAACATGTTATAACGACCAATTTGTTCCAGAGTTATCAGACCCTTGAGTTCTCCTTGGTTGAGAATCGGAACAGCCTTACTTCCAGATGACTGCATCTTCTGCAAAATATCCGTCAAGGCTGTTTGTTCATTAGCAGTCGGAAAATCTCGAATCATTATTTCCGAAACTGGAGCAGACGGACCGTTTTTATGTAACGTTTCCACTATCGCCTCTCGTGTAACCAATCCAATTAGCCTGCGCTCATCCATGACCGGGAAATCACTCTGAAATCCCTTGCAAAATCTAACAGCCGCATCCGCCACAGTCTGTTGAGGTTTCAATGTGTGCAGCTCAGTAATCATGGCGTCTTGAGCCCGAGCGCCACCCAAGGCAACCATAATACCCATTTGGCGCTCCTCCGTTTCTGCCCCAAGATACACAAACAGCGCTATCAGAATCATGAAGAAATTTCCAAAAAGTATACCTACGAAAAACATAACTATCGCAAATACTTGGCCTATACCCACTGCAATTCTGGTAGCTTGGTAAGGGCTAAGATATAACCCCATGAAACCCCTAAGGATTCTACCTCCGTCCATAGGAAAAGCCGGGATAAGGTTAAACATTGCTAGAATGAAATTTACAGCTGTCAGTTTAGCTAGAAGCCCACCTTGTATGGACATGTCAGTGATGCTGACGCCTGTGCCAAAAAGATCAGCAATGAACCAGAGAACAAATGCCAACAACAGGCTTGCGGCAGGTCCGGCAGCTGCAATTATGATTTCCTGAACCGGTTTTTCAGGAGTCTCACTCATACGGGCAACACCGCCTATAGGCAAAAGGGTTATATCCTCCACCTTTATCCCGTAATGCCTTGCCACAATCGAATGACTCAACTCATGAAAGATTACTGATGCAAAAACGAGCAAGACAAATATGACACCTTGAAGTCCACCGGCCCCTATAACTGAGCCACCAACAAAGTAGATCAAGATGAGTAGCAACACGAATGTAAGATGAACGTTCAGAGGTATCCCTAAAATTGATCCAACTTTAAAAGACCATTTCATGGTCATCGCCTCCTATTAATTTCTGACTTTTATTTAAAACGAACAAAAGTTTACTTCGAATCCTGTTAATCAAACAAAAGATCTATAGTTCAAATTCCTTTTTTGCTCAGGCAGAATTCAGGCGTTTTGATTTAAATATGCCCTCTTAATACCTTATAAATCACATTACTGCAAACCATGTCACCGTGACTATCCGAAATTTGTATATGCGTATGAAATGGTTTGTGTTTACTTCTGGTAACTCTAAGCCTCTGATATGACGTCTTTTGCGTAGGCCATTCTTTACATCTGAAGTCTTTTTGTTATAGTTTGATCTAATTAATGTAGGAGAGGTTCGATATGCTGCAGATAGGGGAAGCCCAGCAAAGGGTACTTGAAGAAATACCCGTTTTAGGTGTGGAGCGAATTCACATAATGGAAGCCCTGGGAAGGGTATTAGCACAGGATGTTGCCGCAGTTAGAAATGTGCCCTCTGCAGATAATTCGGCCATGGACGGCTATGGAGTAATTCATGAAGACTTGGTGGACGCCAACTCTTCCAACCCAAAGCGTATAAAAGTCATTGGAGAATCTCCTGCCGGCAGACCATTTACTGGATCAATATCCAGGGGCGAGGCGGTGAAGATTTTTACAGGCGGGACCATCCCGGACGGAGTAGACACTGTCATAATGCTGGAAGATACCCAAAAAGATGGGGATTACATTCTCTGTCTAAATGATCCGGGTTTGGGCTCTCATATCAGACCTGAGGGAGAAGATGTAAAATTAGGCGAAAAAGTTCTACACGCTGGTGACATTGTTAGGCCCCCAGAAATTGGCATGCTAGCAACTTTGGGACACGCTTATGTTTATGTCTATCAACGGCCTATTGTTGCCATTTTATCTACTGGAGATGAATTGGTGGACCTGGACGAACCATTCACCAGAGGGAAGGTTGTTTGTTCTAACTCTTACAGTTTAGCCGCTCAGGTAGCGGAATGCGGCGCAATACCTCTGTCTTTAGGGATAGCCTCTGATTCCGCTGGCGATCAGCGTTCAAAACTTTCGGGTGGTTTAAGAGCGGATGTCATATTGACGTCAGGTGGAGTTTCAGTTGGCAAGTACGATTTGGTCAAAGACACCTTAACAGAGCTTGGCATGCAAGTAAAATTTTGGAAAGTTGCCATGAAGCCGGGAAAACCTCTTGTGTTTGGGTCACTTGGAGGCAAGCCAGTTTTTGGACTGCCTGGAAACCCTACATCAGCCATGATCTCTTTTGAGCAATTTGTTAGACCCGCATTGTTAAAAATGATGGGGCACGTCAATCTATTCAGGCCCTTAATCGAGGCGACTCTAGCCGAGGATATAAAGATTTCCAAAGGGAGGTTGCACCTCATACGCTGCAAATTGTTTGACAAAGACGGAGAATTAATGGCCGTGACAACCGGCACTCAGAGTTCTGGCGCGCTCAGGTCCATGGTGCTTGCAGATGGTCTAATTATGCTTCCGCCTGAGAAAGCCCCTTTTAAAGCCGGAGATCGGGTCAAAATTCAGTCTCTACACACAAATAGCCCGCTCAGCTCCGACTCACATTACTAATTCAAGGATCTTCACTTTTTTTGATTGGTCGCTGCAATTGACACAAATTATAAGTGTTCGTATATGAGCTATTCCAGTAGAGATTGACTTAACTACTTGTTATCTCTCTTAACAGATCGATATCGTCCAACATCATTCCCGCTCCTCTTGCAACAGTTGTAAGAGGATCGTCAGGCACAACTACCGGGACGCCTATTTCTGTTCGAATTCGGACGTCCAGATTTTTTAACAATGCTCCTCCCCCGGTCAAGACAATTCCAGTATCGATAATGTCTGCAGCCAATTCCGGTGGGCACTGTTCAAGGGCATATTTAACGTTGTTTACTATCGTGTTTACCGAATCCATGATAGACCCGGTGACTTGATTGGAGTTTATAGTGATCGTTTTTGGTATGCCGTCCATCAGGTCGCGGCCCTTGATATCAATTTCTTCCTCTTCGTCATCAAGGTAGGCTCTACCCACGAGAATTTTTATCTGCTCTGCGGTGCTTGCCCCGATCAATAAGCTATAGTTTTTCCTTACGAAATTGAGAATATCGTTATCGAGTTTGTCTCCGGCTATTTTGGTTGAACTACTGTAAACAACTCCTGTAAGGGATATTATAGCAACTTCAGTTGTTCCACCCCCAATATCCACTATCATGTTGCTCATGGGCTCAGTCACTGGCAAACCTGCTCCCATTGCAGCCGCCATAGCCTCTTCTACAATGTAGACATCCCTTGCGCCCGCATTTAAAGTGGCGTCTCTTACCGCCCTTCGTTCAACTGGAGTCACTCCTGATGGAACCGATATAATTACTCGTGGCCTTACAAAGGATTTCCTACGGTGCACTTTCTGAATAAAATATCTCAGCATCAGGCTTGCCGTTTCGAAATTGGCAATTACACCTTCCCTAAGTGGCCTGTAAACTTCTATGGAACCGGGAACTCTTCCAACCATCTTCTTGGCGTCATCGCCTACCCAAATTTCAGAATTTTTTCGATCTCTTTTCCGAATTGCTACAACAGACGGTTCATCCAGAACAATTCCTGCCCCTTTTGCAAACACCAACGTGTTTGCAGTTCCAAGGTCTATAGCCAGGTCTTTAGAAACTTTGGAGGCAATCAAATCGAAAAGCATTACAACACCTTAGTGTAATCCAATTGCAGGCGAATCAATGAAAATTTTAGCAAACTGATATGGACACCTTGAACAAAAGTCAGGAAGGTCTCTGATGAAGTTGCTATAATAAACGCATTGAAGCGATCAGTTCGAATGCAAATGGCATTAGTTCAGTTTTTTTTACATCTTCACTTCGATTATAGAACTTTTCTTGAGGTTTTCTATCCATTCCTTCATCCTGGTTTTGATTTGATCTGTTCTCATCACAGCCATCACCTTAGCCCTGACCTTTTTGTATTCGTTCTCCTCTTCAGGATTTAATACTCCGGTAGACTTGAAGCCAGTTGGATCTGACTTATCTCCAGGATTCTTATTGGAGTCAGGATCATGAGACTCCTGAGCTTCAGATTCCTGTTTGCTTCTAGCTTTCTGCTGTGCCAATCTTTTCTCTTTTTCTTCCAACCAGCGCTTTTCCAGGGCCTTCCTAGTTTTTTCGGGGATCTTAATACTTTTGGTCTGTCTACCTTTCGCATCTTCCATGTAGAACATGATTACGGCCTGTTGTGACTGCAATGGGGGGGTTATGTCACCCGGTTTCATCCGTTGTACCATCTTCTGCAGAACTGGGACCATATCCTTATATTCCATAAAACCCAAGTCACCCCCACTCTTGGCCAAAGGATCTTGAGAATATTTTTTGGCCAACTGACCAAAATCAGCCCCTGTTTGAGCTTCCCTGTAAATCTGCTTGGCCGTCTCCATAACTTTGCTTAACTCTTTATTCTTTTTATCGCTTGGAATTCTCAGTGTTATCTGACGGAGCCTAATTTTACCACCAACTTGAATTTCTTCGTGTGTCGGAATGTTAGGTTTGTCCTGTTCTGGTTGAGGCAAAGGAGCGTTCATACTTTCCAAAAGCTTTTTGTACTGTTCATTAATTTCGTCTTTGTGTTCTTTGAAATATTTCTGAGCGTCTTCTTCTGTGATCGGGGTCTTCCTAGTAACTTCCGACTCAATCAATTTTGTAAGTTTGAATTGTTTCATCATGACTTTTTTATAGTCATCGTAAGTCATCCCATTTGCTGCCAAGAAAATTGTAAACTGTTCCTGTGTTAAATTGTTCCTCTTTTTTATTGACTCCAGCGCTGCTTCAACTGCCCTTTCATCCAGGTTGATCCCTTTCCTGGACGCATCCTGTTCAAGAAGATGAATCACGATTAGCTCATCCAAGATTTCTCTTTCAGTAGGCCATTTTCCCGGTGGAACTATTCCCAATGGCAAATTCATCAGACTCCGCATGAACGGTTGCTGAGCTTTCTTAACATCGGATTCCAATATGACGTCTGAATTAACTATGGCTGCTATTCGATCAGAGTACGATTGCCCAATAACGGGACTTTGACAGATCATAAAGGACACGAAGAACGACAAAATTATAATGAAGTGTTTTTTCAGTTTAATCTCCATTAGTTAATCTCAAATTTGATAACCAGAAATCATTTTTTGAAAACTCACCTGATTGAGTTTATGTGTTTACAATCAACTCATAGATTAGACGCGCAATTTTATCAACCCCTTCTGGTTGAAACCCTTCTCCTAAAACTTTTTGGAATTCTCATCATTAGAAAAGATGTTTTGATCCATCAATGATTTAAGCTTTTTTAAAACATTGAAGCAAATATCTATCCTATGGTCAATTTCTTCATCCGTGAGTTTGTACCCTACACGATCACCGGGGATTAAACGCATTCTTTTTTCAGATTGAACAAATTCTATTAACTGTGTCGGATTAATTTTTGTGACAGGGACAAAACTGAAGATTATTTCCCTGTTTGTGTAGTCAAGTTTCAATATCCCAAGTTCTTTCATTTCGAGCCTGATCCTCATCAACGTAATGAGACTGACTACTTCAGCAGGTTCTTTTCCGTATAGATCTATAATTTCATCCTCTGTCTCATCAATTTCGTTATGATTTGAAGCTTTAGACAGCTTTTTGTAGAGGTTCATCCTCTGTTTAGGATCCGGCACGTAATCATCCGGTATGAGAGCCTCGACTTTGAGGTGAATTTCAGGATCAATTTTTTCTTCCTGAGGCTCGCCTTTCATTTCTCGGACAGCCTCTTCCAGCAAGTCCAAGTACATTTCATATCCTACCTGACCTACATGACCAGACTGAGACGTGCCAAGAATGTTGCCGGCCCCCCTGATTTCCATATCTCGCATTGCAACACGAAAACCTTGCCCTAATTCCGTATGTTCCTGAATGACTGCTAGCCTTTTAACTGCATCGGTCGTCATTAGAGTTTCTGGAGGTGTCAGTAAATATGAGTAAGCTCGTACATGTGATCTGCCAACGCGGCCTTTCAACTGATAGAGATCTGCAAGTCCAAAAGTATCGGCTCGCTCTATAATTATGGTATTGGCACGGGGAATATCTAGACCTGATTCTATGATGCTTGTGCAAACAAGCGTGTTGAGATTTCCACTTATGAAATTCAGCATGACCTGTTCAAGTTCACCATCAGCCATTTGACCATGAGCCACGCCGATGCGCGCTTCCGGAACTAACCGCTGAAGACTAGCCGCACGCTGATAGATTGTTTGAACTCTGTTGTGAAGGTAAAAGACTTGACCACCCCTACCCAATTCTCGGCTGATAGCATCTTTCACTACCTCATCTGATTGACGCATCACATACGTTCTGATTGACCTACGGTTAGTGGGAGGAGTTTCAATTATTGAAAGATCTCTAATCCCTGAAAGCGAAAGATTCAATGTCCGCGGGATAGGCGTGGCCGTTAAAGTCAGTACGTCGACATGAGCCCTGAATTTCTTAATTCTCTCTTTGTGAGCTACTCCAAATCGCTGCTCCTCATCAAGCACAAGCAAGCCAAGATCCTTGAAGCGAACATCTTTTTGCAATAGCCTGTGTGTTCCTACAACCAGGTCTATCTTTCCGATCGCAAGTTTTTCAACTATCTCTTTTTGTTCAGCAGGATTTCGGAATCTGGACAAAGCCTCGATTACTATTGGATACCCGCTGAAACGCTTGCAAAATGTTTCGTAGTGCTGCTGAGCAAGAACCGTGGTCGGCACTAGAACGGCCACCTGTTTTCCATCCATCACGACTCTAAAGGCTGCTCTGATTGCAACCTCAGTCTTGCCATATCCCACATCACCACATACTAGCCTGTCCATTGGTCTATCTGAATCAAGAGATTCCATGACATCTTGAATGGCTTTTGCCTGATCAGGGGTTTCTTCAAATTCGAATGATGCCTCAAAAGCCGCAAAATCATCATCAATTCTGGAGTAAGGCGGTCTAGTTGCAGTTTGACGTTTTGCATAGATTTCGAGAAGGTCCTTCGCCATCTCTTTAATAGATTTCTTGATTCGAGCTTTGGTTTTTTCCCAGCCTTTACCTCCAAGCCTATCAATTCTAGGACTAAGGTCAGAGCCCGAAACATACTTTTGGATACTCTGTAATCTCTCAACAGGATGGTATAGTAAATCACCACCTGCGTATTCTATTACCATTACTTCACTGGTAATCTCGTCAAATTCCTTTTTCACCAAGCCCCTAAAAATGCCTATGCCGTAATCCTCATGTACAACCAACTCGCCTTCAGACAAGTCATCGAGCGATGAGATAAACAAACCACGTGCTCTTTTTTTGGAAGATGCGCGTACCCTTGCCCCGAATATTTCTTCCTCTGTAACAAAAACTATCCCGGCCCGCTCAGCCCTAAATCCTAACGATAGTTCCCCTATATAAAGAGAAATCGATGGCGCCACCCCCTCGTTTCCGTCAGAAACAACAAATCCTCGACCTCCATAGTACAAACCCAGGGAATAAGGCTCGAGAAGTTTAAGCAGACGCATAGCCTGACCTTCTGTGTGGCTTATTATGTTCACCTCACAACCAGAATCTCGCCACGATGAGAATTTTTTCACCAAGCTTGACATCGCGGCGTCAAAACCTGCCGACTTGACAATGGTTGATCTAATGTCTGAATTTGATGAGCTTTCTAATCTAAAGCTTGTCCCTGAATTTTCAACTAATTCCAAATCTCCGAAAATAATGGTTCTGAATTCCTTTAATCGATCCAAAAGTTCTCTGTTGGACAAATAAAGATCACCAGGCGGGGGGGCGGGTAATCCTGATTCAAGTGAGTTCTTATAGCCTTGTTCAACCTCATCTCTAAGATCCTCCAACGACCTGAGGACCGTTTCCATA
>JBFXII010000102.1:0-8642 GCA_050176095.1 Desulfomonilaceae bacterium | reverse complement strand
ATTCCAGAACAGTATCTGCAGAAGATCATGCAACAGTTTTTTAGGGTTCCTGGCCAAAGTGGTGCTACTGGCATAGGTTTGGGCCTATCGATTGTTCAAGAGATCGTGGCCGCTCATGGGGGAACCATAAGTGTCGAAAGCGTGGAGGGTCGCGGAAGCAAGTTCAGCTTTTCACTTATTAGATCTAAAGAATATCCTGGTTTAGGGGTGAAACCATGGACGATCTAGTCTACATGTTCTTAATAGTAATTTTCTTTTTTCTATGCCTTTTCTACGTTGATGGCTGCGACAGGATTTAAGAAATGTTCAATTACATCTTAATGTTAACAGGATTAATACTGGTGGTTTATCTGCTGGCTGTAATTATACGACCTGACAAATTTTGATGAAAAACGAGACAAACTAAAATGAGAGAATATGAAATCCTCCAGTTGATTTTGTTTTTGGTGGCGCTTTTTGTTCTTACCAAACCGATGGGGTTATACCTACATAGGGTTCTCGACGTAAAAGGCAAGACGTTTATGGACTTTTGTGTTCAGCCATTAGAGCGTCTTATTTATAGGATGCTCGGAATCGATCCCCGCCAGGAGCAGGATTGGAAGCAATATAGCGTATCTTTAATTTTTTTAAGTCTCATCGGGACGCTGGCGACCTACATAGCGTTACGATCGCAGCATATCTTGCCTTTGAACCCAGAAAAATTTGGTCCTGTTGCTGAACATTTAAGTTTCAATACCGCTGTTAGTTTTGCTACGAACACCAATTGGCAAAGCTATTCAGGAGAGAGTTGCCTATCTTATTTTTCACAGATGGTAGGACTAACCTTCCACAACTTTATATCGGCGGCTGTCGGGATAAGTGTAGCAGCGGCTCTTGTTAGGGGTATTGCCAGACGGCAGGCAAAGACCGTGGGGAATTTTTGGGTGGATCTAATTCGTGTGAACTTGTATTTATTGATTCCCCTGAGCTTTTTGATAGCGCTATTTATGGTTTCTCAGGGGATGATTCAAAATTTCAACTCTTATGTTGTCGCTCAAACAGTAGATCAGCAGTCACGTGGACTGAATCAAGTGAAATCTGGCGCCGGTCTTGAACCATCAGGCCAAATTGAGATTCCAGCGCCTGGAAATGAAATAAAAACCCAGACAATTGCTCAAGGACCTATGGCATCACAAGTAGCCATAAAACTGCTGGGAACAAATGGGGGAGGCTTTATGAACGCAAACGCCTCGCATCCTTATGAAAACCCAACCCCGTTATCTAATTTTATCCAGATGCTCATCATTTTTCTCATACCCAGTGGATTGACTTACTATCTAGGCGGCATGGTCAAAAACCAATGGCATGGTTGGTCTATCTGGAGCGCCATGTTGATACTTTTCCTGGTGGGCGTATTTTTTTGCGTGTGGGCCGAGTCAGCAGGAAATCCAAGGTTTTGCAGTATCGGTGTTGATCCGGGCCTAGGAAACATGGAAGGCAAAGAGGTGAGATTTGGAATATTCAGTTCAGCGATGTTCGCTGTAGTAACCTCTGCTGCCTCATGCGGAGCTGTAAATTCAATGCATGACTCATTTATGCCAATTGGTGGCATGATCCCGTTGTTAAACATTCAACTAGGTGAAGTGATATTTGGGGGAGTCGGTTCAGGGCTGTACGGCATGCTGGTTTTTGTGGTGCTGACAGTATTTTTAGCGGGTCTCATGATTGGTCGGACACCCGAATATCTGGGGAAAAAAATTGAGACATATGATGTCAAGATGGCAATGCTATTCATAATGGTTCCCATAATAAGCATTCTCGGTTTAACAGCCTTCACAATTGTTACCGGGTGGGGTGTAGAAGCTCTTACTAATCATGGACCACACGGTTTAACGGAAATTCTTTATGCCTATACATCGGCCTCAGGGAATAATGGAAGCGCATTTGCAGGCTTGAATAGCAATTCTCCTGAATACAATACGTTGTTAGGAATAGCGATGTTGTTTGGACGTTTCTTGATGATTGTGCCTGTAATGGCTTTAGCCGGTAATATGGCCAAAAAGAAGCTAGTCCCTGTGGGACCTGGGGCATTTCCGGTTTCTGGTGTGACATTCACTGTTCTAGTGACGGCCACAGTGTTCATTGTGGGGGTTCTGACATTTTTCCCCTCCTTATCACTTGGACCGATACTAGAGCATTTCATTTTGACCAGTGGCTTTGATTCTTTTTAGGTTTCGGGGACTGCCATGGCTCGTAAAGAAATAAGTATTCTAGATTCAAAAATTCTCAGGCAGAGCATATTGGGAGCATTGTCAAAACTAAACCCGCTTACCCTTGCAAAGAACCCCGTGATTTTTGTCACAGAGATCGGGGCATTGGTGACAATCGCCAGCGTGATTTTTGCTCCGGCGCCTGGCTCAAAGTTGTTTGAATTGCAAATAGCAATATGGTTGTGGCTCACGGTGCTTTTCGCCAACTTTGCCGAGGCTTTGGCTGAGGGAAAGGGAAAGGCTCAGGCAAATGCTCTTAGGAGTTCCCGAACGCAAGTTGTAGCCAACAGACTGAGTCCAGACGGGGTTTCAGTTCAATCCCTTCCGGCGGTTCAGTTGCGTAGAGATGATAGGGTAGTGGTTTGCGCTGGAGAAATTATTCCCGCTGATGGGGAGGTCATAGAGGGTGTGGCCTCAGTTGATGAATCAGCAATTACAGGCGAATCTGCCCCTGTGATTCGCGAGGCGGGCGGTGATCGGAGTGGAGTCACTGGTGGAACACGGGTATTGTCCGATAGAATAATAGTGCAGGTTACGACCAACCCGGGTGAAAGTTTTCTAGACCACATGATAAGCATTGTCGAAGGCGCCAAACGTCAGAAAACCCCCAATGAGATTGCTCTGACAATCCTGTTGGCGGCCCTAACTCTAATTTTTCTCGTCGTAGTAATGTCTCTGAAGTTTTTTGGTTTGTATTCGGGAATATCTTTTTCGACACCCGTGCTAGTGGCGTTATTGGTATGTCTTGTTCCTACCACGATTGGAGGATTGATAAACGCAGTAGGTATAGCCGGGATAGACAGACTCTTAGAGAGAAACGTGCTGGCTACAAGTGGTAGGGCGGTGGAGGCGGCTGGGGATGTGGATGTTTTGCTTTTGGACAAGACAGGGACAATAACATTGGGAAATCGGCAAGCTACCGAATTTATTCCAGCTCCGGGTATAAGCGAGTATGAACTGGCTGACACTGCGCAATGGGCTTCCCTGGCAGATGAAACCCCTGAAGGAAGGAGCATTGTTATTCTGGCGAAAAAATTCGGTGTCCGTAGTCGATCTCTGTCGGAAAGAGTAGACGCCAAATTCGTTCCGTTCTCGGCACAGACACGCATGAGCGGAGTAGACATAGATGGCCGGTGTATCCGGAAGGGAGCGGTCGATGCAATTAAGCGTTCGGTGGGCGGGGCATTTTCTGCAGAGGTTCAGGCTACTGTTGACAGAATTTCAGGCCAGGGAGGAACTCCTATTGTAGTGATCGACGACACCAGAGTGATCGGAGTAGTCTATCTGAAGGATATTGTTAAAGGGGGATTAAAGGACCGCTTCGAAAGACTCAAGATAATGGGGATCAAGGTATACATGGTCACTGGCGATAATCCAGTTACGGCCGAAGCAATCGCTAAGGAAGCGGGGATTGACTTCTGGCTAGCGGAGGCCAGACCCGAGGATAAACTGAATTTGATACGTGAACAACAACGGCAAGGTCTTTTTGTGGCTATGACCGGTGATGGAACTAACGATGCCCCGGCCCTGGCTCAAGCCGATGTCGGAGTAGCCATGAACACGGGAACTCAAGCTGCAAAAGAAGCTTCCAACATGGTAGATCTGGATTCGAACCCAACGAAATTAATTGAAATAGTTGAGATAGGTAAGCAAATGTTGATGACCAGGGGAGCGTTGACCACATTCAGCATTGCTAATGATGTCGCCAAATATTTTGCTATTATACCTGCTCTATTAATTGGGGTTTTTCCGGTAGTAGCGCCATTAAATGTTATGGGGCTAGAGTCTGAGCACAGCGCAATCTTGAGCGCAGTAATATTCAATGCATTAATAATTGTTACCTTGATTCCCCTGGCGCTCAAAGGAGTACGATTTAGACCACTGAGCGCATCCAGTTTGTTGCGACAAAACTTGTTGCTTTATGGTCTAACCGGAGTGGTGGCTCCATTCGTGGGAATTAAGTTGATTGACATTATATTAACGAGCTGTGGTCTTATTTGAAAAAGGTAAAATACCATGAAGAATCTCATTATCCAGTTAAGAACTTCAGTTGTGGCGACAATATTATTAGTAATATTAACGTGTGGATTTTATCCTGGTATTGTATACGGAATAAGTCAGCTTCTTTTCGGGAAACATGCCAATGGATCGCTAATCATTATAAATGATCAACCTGTAGGATCTGAGCTAATCGCTCAGGATTTTAGTGATCCCAAATACTTTCGTCCGCGTCCTTCGCAAGCGGGAGACGGTTATGACGCATCAAAATCTTCGGGCAGCAATTTGGGACCAACTTCCAAAAGATTGATTGATGTTGTGTCTGACCGTGTAGCGAGTTATCGGATGGAAAATGGTCTTGATTCTGAAGCACTTGTGCCCGCTGATGCTGTCACGGCATCATCCAGCGGCCTTGATCCTCATATCAGCCTTGAAAACGCACTAATTCAAGCCAGGCGGGTTGCAAAAAAACGGTCTATGTCTGATGAAGAAATAGTCAGATTGATCAGGCAACATTCGGAATCCCCATTCTTGGGGTTTTTAGGAACTGGCCATCTGAATGTGCTCAAATTAAATCTGATTCTGGATGGGCGAAATTGGTACTAAAACCGTTTTCAATAGACAGGACTGATTCATTTCTACGTTTGATTCGTCGCGCCAATCGTGGACGTTTGAAGATCTTTCTTGGATACGGCGCAGGAGTTGGCAAGACGTATCAAATGCTTCTGGAGGGACATAGACTTAAGGCAGAAGGAATTGATGTCGCTATTGGATTGCTTGAATCTCACGGAAGGGTTGATATCGAAAAATTGTCCGAAGGGTTGGAAATGATTCCCCGCCGAACTCAGGATTATAGGGGAATCAAGTTGGAAGAAATGGACACTGAAGCGATAATCAATCGTAAGCCTCAAGTTGCCTTGATAGATGAGCTTGCGCACTCAAACGCGCCTGGGAGCAAGAACGCCAAACGTTACGAAGATGTTGAGGACATATTGGAAAAAGGTATTCACGTGGTGACTACACTCAACATTCAACATCTTGAAAGCCTGTACAATACCGTTGAGCGCGAAGTTGGCGTCAAAGTCAGGGAGAGGCTACCTGATTCAGTTTTGTTCGATGCTGACGAGATCGTTAATGTTGATCTAACTCCTGAGGATTTGCGAAAACGCCTGAAAGAGGGAAAGATATATCCTTTCAGTCGAATAGAGGTCGCGCTGGAAAATTTCTTTAAAGAAAGTAATCTTGAAACTCTTCGGGAACTGACTCTTCGGGAGTTGGCAGCGCAAATAGACTTGAAGCGGAGGGAGCATGTCGAAGAAGCAGACAATGTGTCCCCTGACCAGGTTATGGTGTGTTTGAGTTCACGGGGACCTAATAGTGAGATGCTCTTGCGACATGCGTCGCGATTGGCAGGCCGGCTAAACCGTAATTGGTATGCTGTTTATGTTCAGACTCCTTCTGAAGCTCCAAACCTCATTGATAGCGTCACCCGGCAAGCATTGTCGGGAACCCTTACCCTTGCTAAAGAGCTAGGCGCCTTGGTGTTCACTTACAAGGGAGAAGATGTAGTGGAAACTGTTTTGAGGTTCGCCAAAGAATACAGGGTGGGGCATGTTGTGATAGGGAGCCCGGGAAAGGTCTCTTGGTGGAAAAGGCTAGCTGGGACCAAAGATCTCGTCGGGAATCTCATAGAGAACGCACGAGGTCTGACAATAGTGGTTGTGGACACTCGAGGATATGGTTTAGACTCAGAAGAGGACAGTCAAAAAATGGCGCCAGTAAAAGAACCGGAGTTCAAAACACCGCCGGCCCTTGGGGGATTTTCTTTTAGCCAATATTTGACTGATGATCGAATTGTTTTTTGGGACTATCCAGTCACAAAAGAAAAGGTATTGGGTGATTTAGCTTTGGTTAAAATCAGTGGCGCAACCATCGATGCTGAATTGCTGCGGGACAAGTTAATGAACCGAGAACAGGCTTCATCAACATTTTTGAATGAAGGAGTGGCTTTTCCGCATGCCCGTCTTACAGGGCTATTAGAACCGGCGATTGCATTAGGGATTGCAAAGCAAGGTGTCACTGACTCATTAACTGCCGAGCCCGTAAAACTGGTATTCATGATCTTGACATCCGAAGAACAACCAGTTCAACAAGTGACTTTGCTAGGCGGAATTAGCAGAGCGCTCAAAAACAGACATTTGGTCCAGAGCCTGACCAATGCGCAATCTCCTACTGAGGCTTACCAGGCCCTTTGTGAAACGGAAGCCCTCAATTTGGTTACCGATTCAAGCTAGACCGATCAGCAAATTCTGGGCAAAAGCTCTCCGCTTGGCTCAGCAAGGATCCGGGACCCGCCTATTCGAGTATTTATGACAACTCTTGTGGCCAAGTCAGATGTAATAGTCCCTATCATTTTTGCATTCGAAGATATCTGGCGCCTGGACATAAGGTCGAGGGCTTTTTGCGCCATTCCCTTTCCTACGACTGCCACCAGTTTGCCTTCGTTGGCTGCTACAAGGGGGTCGATTCCAAGAATCTCGGACGCTGCTTTGACTTGTTCGTCAATCGGGATGGAAGTTTCATCTATTTGCACCTCAACTGACGAACCTGTAGCTATTTCATTGAGGGTTGCGGCCAGTCCGCCCCGAGTCGGATCGCGCAAGAACTTTAAATGTGGCCCCAGTTCCAGGAGTTGTTCCACAATTGGCCATATTGAGGCTGAGTCGGATTGAATATCGAAATCGAATGAAAACTCGGCTCGACTTAGCATTATGGCCACCCCATGATTGCCGACGGGACCACTAACTACAATTTCATCCCCAACTTCGATTGCGTCGGGGCCAAGGTTTAATTCGTGATCAATCCTTCCAATACCTGATGTATTTATGAAAATCTTGTCAGCGCTTCCTTTTGGCACTACTTTGGTGTCACCAGTGACTACTTCGACGCCGGCTTCATCTGCAGCTTTTGACATTTCTTCTAGAATTTGATCAAGTTCGGTTATAGCCAGACCTTCTTCCAGAATAAGTCCGAGAGAGAGAAATGTCGGTCTAGCCCCGGAACAAGCCAAATCGTTACATGTGCCATGAATGGCAAGGGAGCCAATGTTTCCCCCGGGAAAGAAAATTGGGGAGACGGTGTAAGAGTCGGTTGTATAGGCTATTCGATCCCCTAGCCCATCCAGAACTATGGAATCTGGAAGGAGACTGAGTTTGCCTCTATTTAGTCTGGGCAAAATAGTATTCTTGACCAAACGGCTACTCATCTTGCCGCCGCCGCCGTGACCTAGCAAGACCCTCAAATCCTTATCATTGGACATTTATTTAACCGTTCCGTATTTGTAATAAGCTGCGCAAGTTCCTTCAGAAGAAACCATACAAGGTCCAACAGGATCTTCTGGTGTGCATTCTTTTCCAAACAACCCACATTTGTCAGGTTGAAGGCTTCCGGTGATTATATTTGCGCATCTACATCTCGGATCATCCTTGGCTGGAGGGACATCCACGACAAGCTTCGTAGCGGCGTTGAATCTTTGATAAGGCTCCCTAAAAGTCAAGCCACTTCCAGGAATGATTCCCAATCCTCGCCACTGAGTATCACAAGGTTCAAAAACTTCATTGGTAAGATTCTGGGCTGCCACGTTGCCGGAGTTTCTGACCACCCTTTTGTAATCATTTAATATTTTGGCTTCATTTCTTGAAGCTAGTGTCACTAGGTCACGCACAGCGATGAGAATGTCGAGGGCTTCGAATCCTGCTACTACTCCTGGCTTATTATACTTGTCAGCCAAGTATTGATATGAGTCTGAACCTATTATGGCTGATACATGACCTGGTAATAGAAAGCCTGTCAAATCGGGTTTTGCCGCTAGAATGTTCAGAGCCGGGTGTATGGTTTTGAAGGCCGGTAACACAAAGAAATTCGCTAGATTCTCTGACAGGGCCATTCTCAGGGTAGCTGCTATGGTTGGCGATGTAGTTTCAAATCCTACGCCCAAAAAAACCACGGGTTTCGAAGACTCTTTTTTTGAAATTTCAATGCAGTCCAGTGGAGAGTAGACTACTCTGACGGAGCCACCTTCCGAACGGAAATGGACAAGAGACCCGAAAGATCCGGGAACCCTGATGAGATCTCCAAATGTTACCAGGCATGCGTCAAATTTCTTTCCGATCAAGACGGCGTGGTCTATGAACTGTTTTTCAGTGACACAAACGGGGCATCCTGGGCCGGAAACTAATGTTACGGACGGACTCAAAAGGCTCTTTATACCTGTCTCGTGAATTGCCATAGAGAGCGTGCCGCAAACTTCCATGAATTTCATCGGCGCTGAAGCAGAAGATGAAATGTTCCTGATTTACTGAACCAAATTTTTGGCGGCTATTGCCTGATTATCTA
>JBFXII010000101.1:0-8672 GCA_050176095.1 Desulfomonilaceae bacterium | reverse complement strand
CCATTGCTTCCGATTTGGCTTCTATCTTTGTAAATCTGATCTCAATGCTACAATGGCAAATTAGAAATCAGGCATTGGTAGTGGGGCAAAATAATTTACACTATAGGTATGAACAATTCAGGTATGTGTTCACTTTTTGCAGTAGGAACAATTTACTATGCTACTCGAAATTCTACACCCACAGGGCAATGGTCCGATCCCATTACATCTGTCATTATGAATGCCTTTTCAACAGATCCTGCCATTTCGCTACTCATGAAAATATAATCGATGCGCCAGCCAATATTCCGTTTACGGGCTCCACTTTTTAAATCCCACCAACTGTACTGGACAAGATCACCGTTCAGGCGCCTAAATGTGTCTACATAGCCCTTCTCTATCGCCTTGTCGATCCACTGCCGCTCTATTGGTAGGAATCCCGAAACCTTGGAATTTTCCTTCGGGCGTGCCAGGTCTATCTCGTTGTGAGCTGTGTTGACGTCCCCAACAAAAATAATGTTGGAGTTTTTCTTTCTAATGCTCTCAATCCATTCGAGAAAACAACCATAAAAAGACATTTTGTAATCAAGACGCTCCTTACCACTCTTACCATTTGGAAAATAGACATTGAACAGTTCGAAATGACCGTAATCGAGTCGGATTATGCGTCCCTCATTATCAAATTCCGGCCTTCCCATGCCTATTTCAATTAGTTTAGGCTCGATCTTGCTATAAACCGAAACGCCACTATAACCCTTCTTTTGAGCAGAACTCCAATAAGTCTTGTAACCAGCAGGAGCCAAAAGCTCCTCATCCAACTGCTCAGGTGTGGCTTTGGTCTCTTGAATACACAGAATATCGGGTAATTCTGTTTCAAGCCATTCGAGAAAACCTTTTTTCTGAACGGCCCGTATGCCGTTCACGTTCCAGCTCAACAACTTTATCAAACGTGACATCTTGTTTTCTTAACTACCTTAATTTTCTTAGGATACTTATTATGAGAATAATCTTTAGGTTACCAAATAATGTGGGCATAAGATGACCTCAAGCCTACAAAATAGCCTGCCGAGATCATATTCCAAAAAACAAAAAAGCCCAACTGAATGTTAGGCTCACTCTGGACTTTTTTGGTGCCGAAGGCCGGACTCGAACCGGCACGAGCTCTCGCCCGCCACCCCCTCAAGATGGTGTGTCTACCAAGTTCCACCACTTCGGCTTTCTTCAAGTATACTTTTTCCCTCTATCGCAAGTCAAGACCCAATACGCGACCCTTGGGCTCATAGTTTGATGAAGTGCGCTTGCCATCAATGTTGATCAACTGATACAGCGCCAAGAAAATTTCAAAGAGTTTAGCCTGATGAAACATCTTCCAAAATTAGCGCTATCCACGGATGAGACTTCCTCTACAATTTAAAACGAATATCATTTTGATGATATTAAACTTTAATTATATCATATAACTTACAAATATATCAAGCTAAAAAGACTTGACATTCAACTGTTGACCCTATAATCTTCTTTCAGCCAAATCAGCCATCGCTAAACCGTGCACGCGCCGGCTGTTATTTTTGTCAGACAAGAAATACTCAAAAATCAATATCAGAGCGGTCCTGGATTTATTACCGTATATTTAATCTTGATGATTTTTCTTGTCGGTCCAACCACAATTTGATGGAGAAGAGCTTTGCACCTTCCAGCGCTACTTGATGAAGTTCTAGAACTCATTAACCCCAGGGCTGGTGGCGCATACCTAGATGGAACTTTAGGTTATGGAGGTTACTCTAAGGCTTTATTAGATGAATCCGCTCCTAGTGGAATAGTTTATGGTTTTGATATTGATAAATCTGCTGTTGAAAGAACAGCTGTTAGGCTATTGGAATACGGTTCCAGATTCGTACCCAGACATGCCGGTTATCACGATGCGGCGCAAGAGCTTCTTAATCTGGGCATCAGCAAAGTGGATGGGATAACTCTTGACCTGGGTCTTTCGTCTATTCAGTTGGATGACCCTTTTAGAGGTTTTAGCTTTCGGTTTGACGGCCCCTTGGACATGCGTTTTGACACGGATTCGAGACTGCCTTTGTCAGAACTGTTAAAAAAAACTACGGCATCTAAGCTGGAAACTGTTTTGAGAGAATTTGGGGACGAACGTTTTTCTTCCAGGATATCCAAAGCGATCATCGAGACCACGAGGAAAGGAACGTTAAGAACCACCAAGGACCTTGCCGAATTAGTTGCTCGCCTTATTCCTGGTCGTCGAGGACGGATTCATCCTGCAACCAGAACGTTTCAGGCTTTGAGAATCATGGTAAATGAGGAACTCGATAATCTCAAGAGGGCTCTGGAAGAATTGCCGCCATTACTAAAACCGGGAGCACGTCTTTGTGTGGTTTCCTATCATTCACTAGAAGATCGCATGGTGAAGGTGTCCTTCAAACAAAGAGTTAAAGGGTCCTCTCAATGGCGAATTGTTACGCCTAAACCTGTGCGACCATCTTTGGAAGAATCGAGGAATAATCCTAGAGCACGGTCGGCCAGGTTACGTTCAATCGAGTCAATTTCTTGAACGATGATGACAGGGATTGTCATTTAAGATGCGCATAACGCAAAAGTTATTTTCAGGTCTTCAAACAGTCAAGATTGGTTTCACCCATTACTTTCATGTTTCGGATGGTTTTAGACGATGGGTCACCTTTATTGGCGTTAGCGCTTTAATCGTTTCCCTATTCGTAGGTTTTTTCTACGTTTGGAATCGCATGAAAATAGTCCAAGTAGGATATGAAATAGCTGAGCTCGAAAAAAAGAACAAAGAACTCAAAAACAGGAAAAGAGAGTTACTTCTTGAAATAGCGAGCCTGGAATCTCCGGGCGAGTTGGAAAAAAAGGCTTCACGGCAAGGTTTGCGTTTTCCATCAATTGGTAAGGTGATTCATGTCCCTTAACAAAGATAAAAAACGTTGGGTATCATTTCGGATCACACTCGTAGCTTGTGTTTTTGCTGTTGGAGCAGCTTGTCTGATCTTTCGTGCTCACAAGTTGCACGTTACGGATTCTGAGGTTTTGCAGAAAAAAGCAGAAAGACAACGCACCCGCGTTATCACTCTTGAGTCGAGAAGAGGACTTATCTTAGACCGATCAGGCGAACAGTTGGCAGCTAGTCTTGAAGTTAATTCAATTTATGCAAGACCTCGAAGGATTTCAGGAGGCCAGGAAAGAAACGAAATAGCGCAACGACTGGGAGAAATACTGGAAATGAATCCTGACGAAGTCTTATCCAAATTGAAGGAAGATCGCCCTTTTGTTTGGATAAAACGAAGAGTTTCTCCTTACGTAGCCGACAAAGTGAAAAGAGCTGAATTGGATGGAGTTTTCACAGCCTCTGAGTACGCTCGATTCTACCCCTTGAAAAAATTTGCCGCCCATGCGATTGGCTTTGCTGGAATGGACTCCAAGGGACTCGAGGGACTCGAGCTTTATTTTGATGATTATCTTAAAACTGATCCCATTCCGGTTAGTGGCCAAAAGGATGCTCTAGGTCGGCCGGTAATGTTCAACTTGATGGGTGCGGCGCCCGTTCGAAACGACATTTATCTGACTCTTGACCGAAATATTCAACACATTGTTGAAAGAGAACTCGAAGATGCTGTCCGCCATGAACAGGCTAAAAGCGGGCAAGCTATCGTCATGAATATTGATACGGGCGAAATCCTTGCTCTCGCTGTTAGGCCAACTTTTAATCTCAACTCTTTTCATGAGGCCCCACCTGCCCATCGTAGAAACAGGGCTGTTGCAGACACATTTGAACCAGGCTCAACCTTTAAGGTATTTCTGGCAGCCGCTATAATTGAGCTAAACAAAATTGACCAAAGTGAAAAGATTTTTTGTCACAATGGTTTGATGAGGTATAACGGAGCCAACATTCATGATGTGTCTCCGCATAAATTTCTGTCCTTTGAGGACATCATTTCACTTTCTAGCAACATAGGGGTTGTAAAACTATCTGAAAAACTTACCAAGAAGGATTTTCACAGGATACTTCAGGATTTTGGATTTGGAAGCGTAACTAATGTTGACTTGCCTGGGGAAAGAAACGGTTTGCTTCCCGCCCCTGAAAAATGGTCTGTTTTGACGAAAGCTAACCTCGCTTTTGGTCAAGGTGTAAGTGTCAGTCCAATTCAGTTAATAAGCGCTTTTAGCGCAGCCGTTAATGGAGGCAATTATTATTGGCCCCATATAACTGCTAAGATATCTAATCAGGTGGGCGAGACGGTTCTAGAGTTTCAGCCACGCATACAAAGGAGAGTCATCCGAGAACAGACATCTGAGAAAGTCGTCAAGATATTACGAAAAGCCGTAACTGTTGGAACGGCCAAAGCAGCATATATTCCGGATGTCGATGTCATTGGAAAGACGGGCACAGCTCAGAAGGCAGATCCTGCTGGAGGCTACTCAAAAGATAGATATGTAATGTCTTTTGTAGGAGCCATGATGGGTGTCAAACCTCGTTTGGCTATAATGGTGATGATTGATGAACCTCGAATCTTCAAGGATCGCACTGGCGGTAAAGTAGCAGCTCCAGTCTTCAAAAAAATGGCCGAGGGCATACTGGCGCTTTGTGGCAGTCAACCAAATAACCACAGCAACCCCATAATGGCGTCAAAAGGGGAGTGGTCGAGACCGGCATCTGCTCCCGAGCAGGCAATCTCAATTCAACCAGGCCCAAATCCCGGTGAATGGACTGTGCCAGACTTCAAAGGTCTAAACATGAGGCAAGTCCTCGATGTCATAAACACAATGAAATGTGATGTTTCTATGAATGGATTTGGAAAAGCCATATCCCAGAAACCGAGACCAGGAACGATCGTAAATGAAGGCTCCAGCATTTCGGTATCCTTCGGTGGAGGAAATCTATGAGCGCCTTCGTCAGAGAAGTACTGTCATCCTTGGAAAGCTGCGTCATCCATGGAAGTCCTGAGGTTCAAGTGCTGGGAATCACTCATGACAGTCGAAAGGTAGAGCCAGGATGGATGTTCGCAGCGATTCCTGGAGATAAGTGTGATGGACATGATTTCATAGGATTAGCAATTGAGAAAGGCGCCACCGCAATAATAGCGCAAACGGATCCCGAAAGCCATTTCCGCCTAGATTCTGTGACTTGGATCACTGTGCAAAACACCCGTGATGTTTTAGGAATATTGTCCTCTGTCGTATACAACAAGCCTACGGATAAAATTTCATTGGTAGGAATAACCGGCACCAATGGAAAGACCACTTTAACCTTTTTACTCGAATCAATAGCCAGAGCCGCTGGACATGCTCCGGGGGTCGTAGGAACAATTAATTACAGATGGAAAGACCGTGAAATAGCTGCATCGAATACTACACCTGAAGCCTCGGATTTGCAGTTCATGCTAAATGAAATGGTCAGCAATGGCATATCTCATGTATTTATGGAAGTTTCTTCTCATGGATTGACAATGGGTCGTTTGAACGGATGTGAGTTCGATGTCGGCGTTTTTACCAACCTCACCCAAGACCATCTCGACTATCACGAAAACATGGAAAATTATTTCAATGCGAAAGCGCTATTGTTTTCTCGTCTCTTGAAAAGTTCTGGCAAGAAAAACAAGACAGCCATAATCAACTATGATGATCTTTATGGTAAGAGATTACTTTCGGAAATAGCGGGGATAGATAAACTGTCTTTTGGATCAACTCCTGATTGCGATTTTCACCCATTCAAGGCGCTTATTAATTCTGACGGAATTAGCGGGACAATATCGACTCCCAGGGGACTATTGGAAATTGAGTCCTGTTTGACTGGTTCTTTTAATTTATCCAACATATTGGCCGCAATCGCCGTTTCATCATCTCTGGGTTTTTCGCATGATTCTATCGTTCAAGGCATCAAAAGCCTTGAAGAAGTCCCCGGACGACTTCAGAGAATCCCTTCGAGGCGAGGTTACGTTTTTGTTGACTATGCGCACACTCCGAACGCTCTTACAAATGCACTCCAAGCTCTTCGTAAATCCTCAACAGGGCGTATAATAACAGTTGTGGGATGTGGAGGCGATAGGGACAAAACCAAAAGACCATTGATGGGAGAACAGGCCGCCATCGCAAGCGATTTTGTTCTAATCACATCTGACAATCCTAGAACCGAAAATCCACTTGAAATAATCAGTCAGATTGAACTCGGTGTCAAACGCGCAGGGCTTGAATTGTCTCTAATAAATGACCACAACCATGCCGCTCAAACAGGCAAATACGGCGTGATCCCCGATAGAAGGGAAGCGATAAAGTGGATAGTGAGACAATTACAGGAAAACGACACTCTTTTGGTAGCCGGCAAAGGGCATGAGACCTATCAGGAAATTCACGGAGTACGGTATCCCTTTGACGACAGAGAGGAGCTACTCAAAGCTCTGGAGCTTCTTGAGCCTTAGTTATATTGGAGCAAAATATCTTTAGGAATTCATTCTAATGCGAGCTGACGAATTTAAATATAGCGCCAGTCAAATATGTTCGGCATGTCACGGCAAAATAATTTGGGGAAATCCGGAAACGATCTTCAGTGGAATTTCCACAGATTCACGTGACATCAAAAAAGGTGATCTATTTTTGCCAATAATTGGCGAAAAGTTCAATGGTTTCGATTACGTGATTCCGGCCCTAAGGGCCGGCGCCAGAGGCAGTCTTGTAGACGGCAACTTTTCCGACAAATTAATAACAGACTCGTCTGATCATGTCCTGATCAAGATTCAGGACTCCCTCCGTTGTTTAACTGACCTTGCATCAACCCACCGTATATTATTTCCGACACCCTTGATTGCTGTTACAGGCTCCTCTGGCAAAACCACAGTCAAAGAAATGATCTTCGCCATATTATCTCAGACATACAAGACATTAGCTACAAAGGGAAATCTTAATAATGTTATTGGCCTACCGATGACAGTCTTGGCGATAGGATCGGAACATGAAGCCGCAGTGGTTGAGGCAGGAATAAACCAGATTGGTGAAATGGATCTCCTGGCTAAAGCGGCCTCTCCCGATGTGGCAGTAATTTCTACAATAGGACCAGTTCATCTGGAAGGTCTCAAAAATGTAAAAAATGTAGCTCGTGAAAAATTCAAACTTATCCAGGCAGCCTCAAAGGTTGGCGTGGCGCCTTTTGGTGTCCCAGAATTGGAAGAATTGTATGATCAATTCAAGGGCAAACTTTTTACCTTTTCAATTAATGATGGCGATTTTAGGGCTTCAAACATCAGAATGGACGATCGAACCCATTTTCTAATTGAAAGTCCATGGGGAACCAAGAAAATAACTATCAATATGCGTGGAAAACATAACATTTCCAATGCATTGTCCGCTATCGCAGCTTGTCTTTCCTTGGGTTCAAATTTGGATCAGGCCGCTCAAGGTCTAGAATTGATGGAATCGCCGTCTTGGCGTATGGAAACAGTAAGGCTTTCGGGTAATAGAATTCTTATCAAGGATTATTACAATGCTAATCCCCAATCTATGAAAGCCGCTCTGGAGACTCTGGTTGAATTCAACCAAGAAGCAAAAAAAATCGCCATCCTTGGGGACATGATGGAACTCGGTGATGTCTCATATTCACTCCATCAAGATCTGGGAGAATTTGCGGCGTCCCTTGACATAGATAAGATCGTTTTCATTGGTCAATCTTCAAAAGCTTTCGAAGATGGTTTTTCAAAATACAAGAGTGGGACAAAATCGCTGGATCTTTTCGAGGATAAAGAATCGGCGTGGAAGATTCTAAGAAATGAATTAGGCGCCTATGACAGGATATTGGTTAAAGCCTCTCGAGCAATGAAGATGGAATATATAGCAGACAGGATAATGGAGGAGATATAGTTTATGCTTTACCATTTGCTTTATCCATTGGGCGCAAACCACATATTATTCAATGTATTCAAGTACATATCCTTTCGAGCTATTATGGCGACCTTGACTGCCTTGATGATAAGTTTTTTGTTGGGCAAACCTTTAATAGACTATTTGAGAGAATTCCAAATTGGGCAGATGGTCAGAGACGATGGGCCCAAATCACACTTGGGAAAGTCAGGCACCCCTACTATGGGCGGCTTATTGATACTTTTTGCCCTAACTTTTTCATGTATGCTTTGGGCAAGGCTTGACAACATTTATGTTTGGATAGTCCTCGGAATTACTCTTGGTTATGGAGCAATTGGTTTTCTAGATGATTATCTTAAGATTATTCGCCAGAACCATAGGGGTTTGAGTGGCAAGTACAAGCTTGGGCTCCAATTAATAATCGGTTGCCTTGTTGGGCTCATCTTGTGGCTCGATCCTGTATTTAAGACTACTCTCGCAGTCCCGTTTTTCAAGAACATCACCCCTGATTTGGGAATTTGGTACATACCTTTCGCAGCTATTGTAATTGCAGGAGCCTCAAACGCTGTCAATCTGACAGACGGTTTAGATGGTTTGGCAATTGGTCCGGTAATGATCTGCGGCGCCACCTATCTTATATTTGCTTATATTTCTGGCCACTTAAAGTTAGCGCAGTACTTACAGGTTCCTTATGTTCCAGGATCAGGTGAGTTGTGTGTTGTATGCGGCGCTATGCTCGGAGCAGGAATGGGATTCTTGTGGTACAATGCTTACCCTGCCGAAGTTTTCATGGGAGACGTTGGATCATTATCTCT
>JBFXII010000100.1:0-8735 GCA_050176095.1 Desulfomonilaceae bacterium | reverse complement strand
CGCCGTTCTTCCGATCTAAAAGGAACAGTAGTGCCCCAGTCAAAAGTCAACATGCTAATTTATCAGTGTTTTTACAAAAAAAGTGTCAAAGTCAGGAGAATTTATTCACGACTAGAATGACTGATCAACCAATTATGAATACTTGTGAATTCTGCGTGAGAGCCCCCTAAGTGGGGGGCTCTTTTTTTTCTTCTTCCATTTTGACCTCTTCCCCTTTTAACGATTTAGTCTTATCCTAACAGCTATGTCACGCCGTTTTGATCAATTCTCTGTAATTGAGTTCGTAAAGAGAACGCTCGAAGAATTCTCCATGGTAAAACCCGGCGATAAAATCATCGTTGGCGTTTCTGGAGGACCAGATTCTACGGCTTTGTTGAGTATTTTGTCTTCACTAGCCCCTCAATACAGTCTAGAACTGGTGGTGGCCCATGTAAATCACAATCTAAGAAGGACCGCTTCGCATGATAGAGATTTCGTAGCCAAAATGGCTTCAATACACGGCCTGGACTTTTTTGACCTGGATGCCAACGTTATGGCTTATGCTTCAAAATATCATATTAGCGCGGAAGAGGCCGGTAGGAGGATCCGCTATAACTTTTTCGAAAGATTGCTCCACACCTTAACGGCGAATAAAATCGCCACCGCTCACCATATTGATGATCAAATAGAAACTTTTTTACTCAGGTTGCTTAGGGGATCATCACTAACCGGCTTACGTGGGATTCCTCCTGTAAGGGGTTCAATTATACGGCCATTGATTAAACTTGAACGTCGCCAGATCATCGACTACTTAGAGGACAAAGGCATTATCTTTTTAACTGACGAGACCAATTTACAGTCAAACACTGACAGAAATTTTATCAGAAACGTGACACTCAAGAGATTCGAAAATCGTTTTCCCAATTACCG
Source organism: Desulfomonilaceae bacterium (assembly GCA_050176095.1). Classification (GTDB taxonomy): domain Bacteria; phylum Desulfobacterota; class Desulfomonilia; order Desulfomonilales; family Desulfomonilaceae; genus CAITZA01. The sequence goes on along the minus strand of JBFXII010000100.1, from coordinate 7,826 downwards.
TACGCCTCTTTTAAGAACTATTGAACTTCTAACCAGGGATGAAAATTTTTTTGAGCTGTCAACGGAGGATATTTACCAGACTACGATTAGCAGTTCACATGAAAAACTCGTTATTGACATCAAATTAATTAGAAGATTTCATGATTCTTTAATCAGTAGAGTTGTCAGAAAAGCGCTTTATACTTTGACGGGTCCTGACGTCCGATGGGGTGAAATTCACGTCTCCAAGATTATCAGCCTCATCAAATCTCATAATCCCTCCTCTTACCTTAGCTTTCCTGTTGGGCTGAGAATCAGCCGTGATTACGACAGGTTGATCTTGACGACACAGAAGTCTCGACCCGGAATTTTCTATAGATATACCTTGCATTCACCAAAAGATTTTCAAGTCTCCGAAACAGGAGCCTGTCTGAAATTTCATTTAGTAGGTTCTACGGAAACCGGCGAACATTTGAAAAACAATCCTAATATAGCCTATTTCGATTATGATTCTTTATCGTTTCCTCTTGAAGTCCGTTCATACCTTCCTGGTGATAGATTGGAACCTTGGGGCATGAGAGGATCAACCAAAGTAAAAAAGATTTTTATAGATAAAAAAATTCCATTAATGGACAGATACAGAATTCCGATTGTATTAAAAAATGATACTTTGCTTTGGATCGCAGGAATTCGCAGAAGTCGCCACTTTGGTGTCAGGACTGATTCATCGAATGTTTTAGCTATAGAATTCATCAAGCCAGATGAATCATGAAGGATGTCATGGATTCTTTTGAAAACAGATCTGAGCATATTGGCTATGAAGAAGCCCTCAATCTAACTCTCAAGAATATTACCCCCCTTTCAGATGAGCTTTGTCCCACTATGCAAGCTATAGGACGGGTTGCGTCGATTCCGGTCAAAGCATCAGTAAACCTACCCTCAGCTGATTCTTCACTTAAGGATGGCTATGCCGTTGTTTCATCGGATATAGATAATGCCTCGCCATCTATGTCTGTTTCTTTAAGATTGATCGGAATATCAAATGCGGGAGAAGAATCAAATATTAAACTGGTTCCCGGAACTGCCATACGTGTTCTTAGCGGGGCCTCGATTCCAAGAGGAGCCGATGCTGTCTTAGCTGAAGAATTTGCTATCTGTGACGGCGCTCGGATTAGAGCTTTCGCAGATGCAGGCGTGGGACGAAACATACTTGAAAAAGGGGCAGATATTAAGTTCGGAGACCAATTGATCACTGGTGGAGAACTCGTTACCCCAGCAAAAGTTGGATTGTTGATCGCCGGGGGAGTATTCAACATTAGGGTGGCTCGGACTCCAAAAGTAGCCCTTCTTGCGACAGGCGACGAAGTTGTGCTGCCGGGCAGGCCAATGACTAGGGGAAAACTATATGCGAGCAATATTGCGCTTCAGCAGGCTTGGTTAAACTCACTCGGTATAAGTTGTATCACGGAAATTAGTGGTGATTCTTTTGGTCAGTTGACCCGTTTGATTGATGAAATGATTTCCGAATCTGATGTGTTGATAACCTCTGGAGGAGCATGGACAGGTGATCGAGATCTAGTGGTCAAAGCTTTCAAGAGCTTGAACTGGACTCCTGTTTTCCATCGGGTTCGCATGGGGCCTGGGAAAGCTGTTGGAATGGGCTTGTTACATAACAAACCTGTTTTTTGCCTACCCGGTGGCCCCCCTTCCAACGAAATGGCTTTTCTAATGATAACCCTACCGGGAATTTCACGTATGCTTGGCAGAGAAAAAAGCCTCCTACCAATTTTGTTCGGCGTTTTAGCCGAAGAAGTGAGCGGACAAAAAGAATGGACTCAATTTGTCCACTGCGATTTGACCAGTGTTAACGGCGAATTTCATCTCAAGCCATTCGATGTGGCTACTAGATTAAGCGCGATGACCTATTCAAAAGCAATCATTAAAATACCCGAAGGTGTTCGCAAATTAGAGGCCGATACTCGAGTTCCTTTTTATTGCACGGACATGTATTCATGTTAGATTCAGGAAAGCTGGAACAGCTATCCTAAAATCCGATGTATCTGAGGTAAAAGACATTGTGATCACTAAATTGAGTGTAACAGTAATCGTGAATAATTTTGTTTCGAGGTCAGGATTCACTGGCGAGCACGGATTGAGCCTCCTGTTAGAATTCGAAGACCAAAATTCCAGAAGACAAATTTTATGGGACACCGGCCAAACCGCGGATGTTTTGTTAGGGAACTTGAAAAGCCTTCAAAAGGATTTAAACAATCTGGAAACTGTCATATTAAGCCATGGACACTACGATCACACAGGTGGTTTACTGCGATTGATGGATTATAACCCCAAGCCATTTAAGATTGTAGCCTCTCCTCTAACATGGGGCGAACGTTTCCCCAGCGCCACTGAATTGAGAAGTATAGGATCGGGCTTGACTGCAGAGCTATTAAGACAACGGGGAAGTCAAGTAGTAGAGGTCAGCAAGCCCTACTTCATCACCAGTCAGATTGTATTAAGTGGACCAGTAGAACAAATTGAACCGTACGAAGAAAATCACTCTTTTTCCAGATCATTGGGAAATGTTGTCGTAATTGACAAATTTGAGGACGACATGTCGCTTGCGATAAACATCGATAACAAGGGTATGTTCATAATCACTGGATGCTGTCATGCCGGAATTATCAACACAACGAGATATCTCCAAAAAGTGACTGGCTTAGAACAAATTTATGGGATCCTCGGAGGTTTGCATTTGATCAATGCCAATCCAGACCGAATTCTTAGAACCAGGGATTTCCTAAGATCACTGTCGTGCGATTTCCTAGCCCCTTTACATTGTTCTGGTCTTTACGAAACATGCTATCTTAGACAGGAACTAGGGGATTCTGTTAAATTCATAGGAGTCGGGGAAACTGTCAACATAATCTAGCAGATCGCTGAAAATATTTCTCCTTTGTGACCAGTAACGTCTATTAAAAGAAGTTGTCAGATTTTGGTTAGATTTGACCTCGCATTTATTGGAGTTGATTTGATCCTCAGTGAGTCTAAAAAGACGCGCTTAATGGCTCTGGCAATTGTTTTGTCACTTTTTTTGCTGTCAGCGCCAGATTCAATGTCAGCTTCACAGACCTTTACCAATTCAAACGTGCCCCATTTCGGGTTTTCTACAGACGACCCCAAAAAGAACATTGCCATCAATGATCCCGAAGAAGACTCTCAACTTGCCCCAGTTGGAATAAGACTGTTTGACGAAGTCATGCGCCTGATCCAAAACCATTACGTATCTAGGTTTCCCAAAAAGCATGTATTGTTGGACACTTTGGAAAAAATGACTTTTTGTCTTGATCCAATATGTGTGGAAAAAATCCCTCGTTTTCAAGATTGCTCAGATAAACCCGAAACGTGTTTCGCCAGAACGATTCAGACCATTGCCAAGAAATGTAAATTAAAGGAACAACAAGTCACATTGATGGCTCTAGACATAATTTTGAGAAACCTTGATCAGTATTCATCAATACTTGATTCAAAGATGATCAATGAACTCAAGATTAGCGCTGAAGGACGGTTTGGCGGAATTGGTATGGTTGTGTCCGCTAAGAACGGATCGTATGTCGTGGTTTCTTCAATCGAAGGATCTCCAGCTCACCAGGCGTCTATCAATTCCGGCGATGTAATACTGTCTATTGACGGTAAATCTTTGCAAGGTCTTCCCCTAAACGAAGCCTTGGGGTTAGTTCGAGGTCCGGCGGGCTCTCTAATCAAAATTAGAATAGAAGACTCAAAAACGGGTGAAGTCCGTGACCTGGAATTGAAAAGAAAAACCATTGAGGCCGCGCCTGTCAAATTTACCATCCTGAACCATGGAATTGGCTATTTAAGAATTATTAATTTTCAGACCACCACAAGAATTGAAGTTGAGAAAGCCCTGAGATCATTGAACGAAATTTCCGGGGGTGAATTAACCGGTTTGATTTTGGACTTACGAGACAACCCAGGTGGTCTATTCACCGAGGCCATTCGTGTGGCCGAGCTATTTGTGAAACCAGGTGTCATAACTTCCCTTCAAGGAAGAGACAAGAAATTCAGCACGACTTTTAGCGCTAATAAGAACGGTCCTTTCTCCAGGACTCGAATCGTTGTGCTCATTAATAAAGGCTCAGCAAGCGCATCTGAGGTGCTAACCGGAGCGTTACTGGGCAATCCCAATGTTTTGGTCATGGGAGAAAGAAGCTTCGGAAAAGCCTCAGTCCAAAACATCTTCCCGCTACCCGGTTCAATGGCCTTGAGACTTACCACTGCTCACTACTTCACGTCCGATGGACGCAATATTGAAGGGCGCGGTTTAGAACCGGATATAACACTGACTGAACATCAAATTCTTGATCAGGACAAGACAAAAAGGGCAGACATTAGTCAGATCTTAAGGGATCCTGAAGTGAACATAGCCATTAATCGCTTATTATTACCAACTTTCCCAATAGAATTAGTGTTTTCTAATCTTTTCTAAGATATTACTCAAATAAAAAAATTTAATAAACTACGATCACCAAGCAAACAAATGCGTTCTCATTTTAGTCTTGATTTTATAGCCCTTTTTGTGTATGGTTTGTTTGCCCTTCAAATGAAAGGGTTTTATTCAGTTATATTAGTTTGGTTTAGATTAAGGAGGTTAACGGGGCAATGAGCTTGCCGGCAGGCCATGTTCGACGTCTGTTTTTAGGTTTCACTTGCTCTATAATGTTTCTGGTTGTTTTTGCTGTATTGGTAGCCTATAACACTGAAGCGGAATCATCCAGTTATGTTAAATCAACGGTAGATGAGTATCCCCTAACAATAGGAATTTGCACCGCCAATCCCGAAGAAACCATTTCTTATTACAAAAATCTTGGGTTTCGGTCCTCCGAGTGGCTTTCAAATGGTTTGGATGTCTTTTCCATGGAAAAAGAAGGAACCCCCTACAAGTTAGACATTCTTCATAATCAGTCAGCTAACAAGGTAGATCTATCTGGCGGCGTTTCAGGCATGAGTTTCAAGGTTGAAGACCTATCCGAAGCGGTCCGGGATCTCCAGAAAAAGGGTCTTATTTTCATGGAGACTGACGGGCAAAGAGACGGTGTCAATTACGCATCTTTAAGCGATCCTAACGGAATAAGCATTAAACTTTTCCAGCCCTAGCCTCGAACTTACATAGACACAAAGTTTTAGAACGAGCTTGAGAAATCAAGCTCGTTTTGGTTCTGAATCTAACAATACTCTTTGAGCTCACGACCAACTTTTTCTATATCGGATGTTTCAAGCCTAAACGGGAAATTCCGAATATCCTCTCCTGGTTTTTCATTGCCGTAAGGCCTGTTACATGCTGTTCTACCATCGAAACCTGGACACCCTGATGTTTCAAAAGGGACGCCTGATTCTACTGCATCCTGCAAGTTCTGATCGCTGACTCCGAAATCAATTACTCGATCCGAAGAATCAAAATTCATTCTTGAGTATTCGGATTTATCATTATCTATAAGCCACCGCGCCATTTGAATTCGACGGTAAACCGATATTGGCGGAGGCGAAACCGATTCCATCCTTGACCCCTTTTCGGGGAAGAATGAAAATAGATGTGTGAAACCTCCTAATTTGTGTGCCCTGTCGATTGAAAAAATCAGCTCTTTCTCCGTCTCACCTAGACCACAAATCAAATGGACTCCTGATTTACCGTGGCCAAAAATGTCCAGGCTCTCCTCATACACCCTCCAATATGTTCCCCATCTATGAGGTCCCCCAACGGCTTTCCCCCGAAGCTCCTCAAACAAACCTTCAGTAGCGCAATCAATAGCTACGCCTATTCGATCGGCTCCAGCTTTTTTGAATGTCCTTAGATCATCTCTCCCTAGAACAGTAGGCGAAATCAACAACGAAACCATCTTGTCGGTTTTGCTTGCGACTTCTTCACAAATGGCTATGGTGTCCTTGATACTTTTGGGATTTGTGATCATTGAAATACATACTCTGCTCACTTCCTCTGGAGTATTTTTAATGGCTTCGATCACATCAGTGGTCCTGAAGCTTTTCCAGGGAACCCTTATGAAACTGCCTCCACTCTTAATACGTTCCTTCTCTCCAGCAAGCCCGCAAAATGCGCAGTTTGCCTTACAACCATCCTGGTAAGTCAGCAAAAGGTTTATGCATCTTAGACGGGCGTTTCTGTAGAACCATCCGCTCGTAAACTTTAAAGTCATGGCCGCCGCTAAGGACAACCGCACGTAGTCAGGACTGTAATGAATTTCGGGATCAATCTTGGTTGGAGCGATGGAACTCATTTATTACCTCATCCTCATTGCTATTGATAACAGACTCGTATCCAAAAAGAATTTTGACTCTTTCAATTTACGGAACAACAAGAACTCTTGTATTGTATATCGAGCCCCAGAGACAGAGCTAAATTAACTGCCTTGTCGGAGGCTATAGCAATCGAATTTATACCGGCCTTTATAGCCAGACTGTCAACCACTTCCTTGTACTTTCCCCCAGGCCTTGCGCATCCTAAAGAAGCCAGGATCCCGGGCATTTCGAAACGAGCTTTGATGATAAATCTTGCAACCTCCATAGGATCAGGAGGAATGACTTTTTCCATCGGGGTCTTTTTGATCGGGTTTAGCACGACCACAACATACTTGTTGATCGGATATTTCTGTAAGATTTCAAGTGCTTGATATTCACCTAAAATTCGGCCAAAATGTATTCCAAAGATTATGTGGGGAACAAGCTCTATTTCTGCATTACTCAGAGCATCCATGGTTCTGATAACGGTCCGAACGCCCTCTTTCAAATGATAGACATCTTCTGCTGTCTCATCTGATCCGATTACGTCTACGAGCGCTTGATCTACTCCTGCTGTTTTAAGGAGCACAGCAGTTTCGTAATTGAGCTGTCCGGGATGAATTGATATTCTTAAATTCGTCCGACTTTTAATTTCAGAAATTGTTGAAACAAAGCGTTCCCAAGGCAGTAGCCCGTCGTTATCACATCCCCCAGTTAAGAGAATTCCTATGTCTCCACGCTTATCTGCTGCAATTGCATAGTCTAGCAACTCCTCTGGAGTTTGAGATTCAGGCATGCTCCGTAATAATTGTCCCTTGCAATGCTCGCAATTGAGCAAGCACTCTTTAGATGTCAAAGAAATAGCGTGATATTTGCCTCTAATTCCGTGGTAGACAAACATTCCTGGGGCGTAAATACTTAGAGTGTTGCCGTGATTTCTGCGTGACAAACCCCAGGCTGAGATAAAATCATTTTCCCTCATGTCAATTCTCACGAACCCGTCTTCTGTACCCCTTGAAAGCTATCCACGTATTCTCACAAATGAATTTTATGTCCCGATTGTCCCATAATTTTCTCATCAAGATTCGCTTTGCAAATGCATGATTCAATATCCCTGAATAGAGATCCCTAATCTGAACCTCATATTCCCCGAGCAAATCGATTCTTCCTTGCTTGATGGAATTAACTGCAGCCAACCCGGCCATCTCTCCCGAAATCATCGCTTGCGGAACCCCCGCGCCAGTTATACAGTGAGTCAAGCCACCGGCGTCACCGACAAAGGCGACGTTACCCTCAACCAGCTTTCCCCGAACTCCTGTCACAGGTATTAATCCTTTTGATCGAGAAAAAACACCCTGCTTCAAAACTCCCCTATTAATAAACAGATCGGTGAATTTTCCCAAAAGCGCAGTTGGTAAAGCTTTTTTTTGGGGAGACATGCCTATTCCAAAATTGGCTGAATTCCCTTTAGGGAAAATCCATCCATATCCATAAATTATTGATTTATGAAAGAATACTATAGTTCTTTGGAGGGC
>JBFXII010000099.1:0-8739 GCA_050176095.1 Desulfomonilaceae bacterium | reverse complement strand
CTCCAGTAGACCTCATCCGGGGTTCTTGAGTCAAGCCCCTGATGTCTTCTTTCCTGGTTGTAGAACTCCATGTAGCCTTTCAACTCTTTTCGTGCTTGTGTCAAGGATTCATAACCCTTGAGGTATGCTTCCTCGTATTTGACTGTTTTCCAAAATCGTTCAATGAATACGTTGTCTTTCCAGCTTCCTTTACCATCCATGCTAATCTTGATGCCCCGAGATGACAAGGCATGGATGAATGAATCAGATGTGAACTGAGATCCCTGATCCGTGTTGAAAATCTCGGGAGTCCCGAACCTTTCAATGGCCTCTTCCAAGGCATCAACACAGAATCCGGCGTCCAGGGTATTGGATAGACGCCATGACAGGATTTTCCGGCTTGCCCAGTCCATGATGGCCACCAGGTAGCAGAATCCCTTGGCCATAGGAATATACGTGATGTCGGCCGCCCATGCCTGGTTACCCCTGGTTATGGGCATTCCACGAAGAAGATACGGATACACTTCATGTGCCTGGTTCCGTTTTGAGAGTTTTGGTTTATTGTAAATGGCCGTTATAGACATTCTGTTCATTAGTGTCCGGACATGTTTACGGCCGATTTTCTCACCCATGTCGCAAAGCTTCTCGCAGATTCTTCTGGTACCCAAGTAAGGTTTGTCCAGGTGAATCCCATCGATAAGCTTCATTAACCTCAGGTCAGTTTCATTGACCGGGGCCGGTTTGTAATACAGGCTTGATCTTGATATCTCAAGCATCTTACACTGCTTGACCAGAGAAACTGAGCCGCCTTTTTCAATCATTTCTTTGCGCTCGAATCGCCGATGCGACCGAGCGCTCCTGATAAAAAATCGTTCTCCATGGACAACTGCCCAATCTTTGCGTGCAGTTCCTTGATGGTAGCGTCCTTGTCGACTGATGTGTCTTTACCAAAGGCGATTTGGGCTTTGTCCAGAAGCTGCTTCTTCCATGTAGTTATCTGGTTGGGATGAACCTGGAAACGCTCAGCTAGTTCAATGAGTGTTTGCTGCTCCTTGATCGCTTCCAGAGCGACCTTCGCCTTAAAAGCCGATCCATGATTCCGACGTGGTCTTTTGGGCACGTCTGTTGCTCCTTCCTAAGATATAATTTTAAAGGAGCTTATCACTTATGTCACTGTCCAGTTTCTTGGGACCAGTTCTCTGAAGATGATCCTACCATTTTTTCTAATTACGTAGTCTGGTTAAAATAGCTCTTTGAAGGACTGAATTTTCCTCCAGAGGCTTTGACCAAGATGCTCGAATGCACCAAAGAAGTTCTTCGTGAGAAACTACCCCCAGAAATGAGTTTAGTTACAGATAAATTTATAGACACGGCCTCCAGGTCTATAGAAAGGGAATCGGAATATATTTCATCATTTTTAACTCCAGATCTTCCTTTACATGAGTTGGCCAAAAAATATCTTGAAGCTCTATTGGCGGGGAAAAGACATGTTGCCAGTCAACTAATATTAGAAGCTGTTCAAAATGGCACAAGCATAAAAGACATTTATATTTACGTATTCCAGCAGTCACAGTATGAAATCGGTCGACTCTGGTATTTGAACATGGTTAGCGTCGGACAGGAGCATTACTGTTCAGCCGCCACGCAGCTTATCATGTCACAGCTCTATCCCTATATTTTCTCAAACGAAAAAAATGGTCGAATGTTTGTTGCGGCCTGCGTTGGAGGAGAACTTCATGAATTGGGCATAAGAATGGTGGCAGACTTATTTGAAATGGATGGTTGGGATACGTATTATATGGGAGCAAACACTCCAACGGCGACGGTGTTCGATGCCGTAACTTCTTATAAACCTGACGTCCTTGGAATATCCGTTTCCTTGCCTACACACCTTGGAACCTTGAAGAATCTTATTTCCGAGATTCGCAATAATGACGATATGGGTAAAGTTAAAATAATAGTGGGAGGCTATGCCCTCCGATCATCACCTGGCCTGTGGGTCAAGTTGGGAGCAGATGGTTTCGCAAAGGACGCTGTCAAGGCAGTTGAATTGGCAAATAGTTTGGTTGCGGCATAAGGCAGATTGAGTTTATTGAACAGCATGCCAGCGTGATTGAAACTTTTGAGGTCACCCGAACCACAGTTGCATTGAAAAGAACTCAGGGGCCTTTCCGCAGAATCTCTATCTAAGTCGCCATTAGTAGAACCTGATTATTTATAAATTTGTGGACGTGTAGACAAATCATTCTTGAATCGTGCGTTTGTCCTGAGGATTGGGGTGTGTTGAGACAGCAGGCCATGCAAACGCATGGCCATTATCCTAAGTGCTACAATACGCGCCGCCTTTTATGATGATCTAGAGCAATTGAATTTAGAGTTGAACCGACGCGCAGCTTCTTATACTAACCCAGGAATCTTGACCCCAGCTTCCGCCGGTTTGATCATGCTTAGAGCATGTTTGTAAACCAACTTGGTATCTTCTGAATCCTCAACGATGATACAGAAGCTATCGAAACTGCGAACATATCCCTTGATTGAATTACCAGAGGTTAAGACTGCCTCAATTTCTATCCTGGCCTTGCGGACTTGATTAAGAAATTGATCCTGAATATTAAAATGTGTTTTCGGCATTTGAGCGCCCCCATGCGCAAAATCCCGAGTCAACTATGTGCTCGGGAGAAAATCCCAGTCTCAACGTTCTCGACTGAGAAAATTTTCAACAAAAACCTCTATAGCCGAGATATTACAAGGATCAAACCAAGTAACATTTGATTCCGACCTAAACCAAGTTAGCTGTCGTTTGGCATAGTGTCGAGTGTCTCGTTTCATTTGACGAGCAGCTTCACTAAGGTCCGTTTCTCCGTCCAGAATCATTGCAGCGTGACGGTAACCCAAAGATTGCATCGACTTTAGTTCACGGGTATAACCGCGATTTCGAAGACCTATGACCTCGCCCAGCAACCCCGTTTCTAACATATTATCCACACGTTTATCAATGCGTTCATATAAGACTTCGCGTTTTGGAGCGATACATACAAAAAGCGTATCATAAGGATTATCTCTGAAAAGATGCCGGTTCGTGAGATCGGACATGAGTTTTCCCGTCAGTTCATAGACTTCTAGAGCTCTTATAATACGATTAGCGTTTCTAGAACCAATTCGCTCGGCGCTGACAATGTCGACATTCTTGAGTCTATTAAATAAAACATCAAGCCCCTGCTTTTCATGTATCTTCTTTAATTTTGACCTCAAAGTCTGATCAGGTAGCGGAAGATCAATCAATCCTCCTAATAGACCCCTAATATATAATCCTGTTCCGCCTACTATGAACGGAATCTTGTTTTTTTTTATCAATGAATCAACTAGTGAACGTGCCTCTTGAACATAACTCCCAACTGAATATTCTTCATCTGGATCGCGTATGTCAATCATGTGATGTCTAACGAGGCATTGTTCCTCCGTTGAAGGTTTTGCAGACCCTATATCCATATACCTGTAGATTTGAATGGAATCAGCCGAGACTATTTCACCATTATACAGTTGAGCTAGCCTTATTCCCAGGGAGGTCTTGCCAGAAGCCGTTGGTCCGGACAGAACAACTATCTTGCTTTTTGAGGCCATCGTGATCCAATAACTCTAGTGGTCAAAAACACCGCTCACCCATTGCGTTTTCTTTACTTCTTTGAGGAGGTTCAACGAGTGATCTTCAAGCTCTTTTCTTAATGAATCCCATTGATCTAAAGTAATTCCAGAAATTATGAGTCTATCGACAAAAATATTCTTCAAATTAGACACATTTGAAGAAATCGTCATTGCGTCCAGGTTTGCTACCACTAGATCGAATTTCCCCAAATTCCCTTCTATACTCATACACTTGAACTCAATATCGTCAATGTTATTTAATGCCGAATTTTCTTTTGCCGATTCTATGGCGACAGGATCATTATCTATTCCTGTGACTGCTTCTGCCCCTAGTTTCTTGGTCGCAATCGAAAGAATTCCGGAACCACAACCAACATCCAGTACACTTGTCCTGATCTGATTTGAAACACGTTCGGAAATAATTTCCTCAAGAAGCTCCAAACAACCCTGAGTAGTCTCATGGGAACCGGTTCCAAAAGCTTCTGCCGGTTGGATTATAATGATGTGACGATTTGTCTGGCCTGGGTTTAACCACGGTGGGCTAATTGTTATTTTTGAACCTATTTCAATTATCTTGAAATTATCCTTCCAGGCCACAGCCCAATTTTCCGACATGATAGTCCTGAAATTGATTACCGGTTTTGACATCTCGGGGAAATTTTCCGACAATCGATTTACGTAATTGAAAAGATCTTTACGAGTTGCTGCAGATAGGCCCGGATCAAAATATCCTGTTACCTTGGCTGGGGATACCTCATCCTCAATCATTATGCCCTGTGATCCCATTTCGTGCATAAAACAACTGGCAGCATCCACCAACTCAGCTGATATCAAAACCTCTATCAATAGCCACTCTTTGGGAATGAATTGACTCATTACAAACACCTTTTCTAGAGTTCGTTTCCATCTTATTACAGCTTCTGTTTAGTGTCGATATTCTTAGCGCGATATTCTAGCAGATGTCAGACGCGGGCTTATGGCAGGCACATTTTATATAAAACGGGAATCTAAGAACAAAATGCATTAGATTCCCGCGTAATCTTAGAACAGGCCCTCACTGTCAAGAGGCGCAACAGATCAGGAGATGAACAAATTTCTTAACTAATTTATTGCTTTCATACACCGCTCAGCTTCTTCGGATGTCTGTCTGAATAACTGACGGAGTTTATTTTCCATTTCGCGGTTCTGATCATATTGTTGAAACAGCGTTTCCAGTGCTTGGGCCGTTCCAGGATTTTTTGGTCCTTGGGACATGTTTTCAATCTGTTTCATAAGGTTTTTGCAGACACGATTATGCCAAGTTGCCCTACTTTCATAGGCTCTCGCATTGTTCACTAATTCCTGACACACATTAAGAGCCATTCCACTGTCGGAAAAAACTTGGCCAGGTCCTGTAACCAACAGGATTGACATTGACGCTATTAAAACGAAGACGGACCTGATCATTTAGCTACCTCACAACATTTTTGAAACTCATATAGCAGGAAGGAACCAAAACATCAAGTTATTTTTAAAGTATTCTGGATATCTTATTGTTCTACCTAATTTTATGCTTTAACTTATCGGATAACATCGCCCATGTTAAAATTATTCCCAAGTGTGCTAAAATTCATGGATCAAAAAAGAACGGTGTTGTCTGATTATTTTTTTTCAATCCGCTAGATGTGTTTTCGTATGTTTAAGAAACTATGGAGGAAAAGTTGCCAGATCCTTTTAGAACCATAGAATGGAAGGGTGATCACATAAGGCTATTGGACCAGACGTTATTGCCCCTCAAAGAAGAATACCTAGAGATTAGATCTGTGAACGACATGTGTGAAGCAATAAAGAGGTTATCAGTCAGAGGCGCGCCAGCAATTGGGGTTGCGGCAGCTATGGGGATAGCCCTTGGAGTTCTGGACAGCAATGACGACATGGAGGATCTTTCCAAACGTTTTCATGAGGTTTCATCCGCGATAGCTTCTACGCGTCCAACGGCAGTGAATCTTTTTTGGGCCGTTAGACGAATGAAAGAATTATTTGAGACCAACAAAACAGGAGCACCTTCAGAGATTAAATCTTTACTTGTGGAAGAAGCGCTCCTAATGGAAACCGAGGACCGGTCACTTTGTCAGCAGATTGGTTTGCATGGCGCAGATTTAATAAATGACGGCGATACGGTTTTAACCCATTGTAATGCTGGCGGACTGGCTACGGCAGGCTATGGCACGGCGCTAGGAGTAATCAGGGCTGCATTCGAACAAGGCAAGAAGACTTCTGTGATAGCTGACGAAACAAGGCCATTGAACCAAGGGGCTAGAATTACCTCTTGGGAACTTATGAAGCTCGGAATTCCGGTAACCCTGATACCTGACAACACTGCTGGAGCTCTCATGAGAAAAGGGTTAATAGACAAAGTTGTTGTAGGCGCAGACCGTATAGCCTCCAATGGTGACGCTGCTAACAAAATAGGAACCTATTCGGTGGCGATTCTATCCGATTATCACAAAATACCCTTTTATATTGCGGCTCCGTTGTCAACAATAGACATGGATTTAAAAAGTGGTGAGGAAATACCGATAGAAGAGCGTAATCCTGAAGAAGTTACTCACATTGGAGGCATCAGAATAGCGCCGTATGGAGTAAGAGTAAGAAACATAGCGTTTGATGTGACTCCTCACGAATTGATAAAAGGAATAGTAACTGAGTGCGGAATCGCTGTAAATCCTTTTAAAGATTCATTTAAAAAATTTTTTGATAAGACAAGAGAAAGAATCCTGAAATGATTCTAAGAATTGTTGATAAGAAAAACAGAGTTTTTTTAGAAGGTGTCGATTTAATAAACGAAACTGATGGGGAGACTTTAGGCTTTCTCGATACTCAGAAAGCTTATTGCGGTCTTAAGTGCGAAAACAAAACGCTAGACACCGATCTTTATGAACTCACAATGGTAGCAGGATATCGTTTGCTCGGTAAGCATTTTCAAAACGCCTGTTTTGACTTGTATTTCCGCCAGAATCCAGACAGTGGGGGATTCTGTGTTTTTGCCGGACTTGAAAGTGTCATAAGCTATGTGAATAACCTGAGACTCTATCCGGACGACATCGAATACTTGGCAAGTCTAGGCATTTTTTCCGATGCTGCCATAACGGCTATCTCGAAAGGGATAAAATTCACCGGTGATATTTGGGCGGTTCCGGAGGGAACGGTAGTTTTTCCTGGTGAACCTCTCATTAGAGTGACTGGCCCTATTGATGAAGCCCAGATTCTAGAAACCACCATGCTGGCTTTGGTTGGACATCAGACCTTGATAGCTACTAAAGCCGCTAGACTACGAACTGCAAGTCGTGGGGAGCCCGTAGTGGATTTTGGAACCAGGCGAGCCCACGGCGTTGACGCTGCTTTGTACGGCGCAAGGGCTGCTTACATTGGAGGTTGCGCAGGTACTTCAAATGTCCATGCCGGTAAAATCTTTGGAATTACAGTAAAAGGAACTCATGCCCATAGTTGGGTTGAAAGTTTTGACGATGAGTTCGAGTCTTTTCAGAGTTTTGCGCAAATTTTTCCAGACAATTGTGTTCTTCTGGTGGATACCTATGACACGATTCAGGGTATTCGAAATGCCATAAAAGTGGCTGACGAGATGAGAAAAAATGGGAAGACCCCTCAGGGTATAAGAATAGACAGTGGAGATCTTGCATATTATTCAAAAGTAGCTCGGGAAATGCTTAATCAAGCTGGATATCCCGAGATAAAAATTTTGGCGAGCAGCGACCTAGATGAATGGATTATTGAGAGCTTACGAGAACAAGGCGCCAAGATTGATATATGGTGTGTAGGCACGAAATTGATAACATCATACCAAACCCCGGCGCTTGGGGTCGTTTATAAACTGATGGCGGCCGATTGTTCATCAGGAAAACTTGCGCCGAAAATAAAAATATCTCACAACCCTGCCAAGGTTACAAATCCAGGTGTAAAAAAAATCTTCCGATTTTATAACAAACAGGGGCGTATGATTGGCGATCTTTTAGCTCATGTTGATGAACAGCTACCTCAGGGAAGAAAGGTAAAAGCTCATCACCCGATGTATGACTACATGAAAAAGATGTACAAACCTCCGTATAGAGCAGAAGAATTAATGATTCCCATATTTGTTGAAGGCAAACAAGTTTACACTCCACCGCCGCTCGATGAAATTCGTGCTAGATCATTTGAACAAACTGATCGTCTTGAACCTGAATTCAAAAGGTTCTCCAATCCTCATATCTATAAGGTATCTCTTTCTGAAAAACTTTACCGAATTAAAAAACACCTACTAAAGACTCATGGTAAATCTCTTTTAGCAAGAGCTTTTTAGCAATTGGCTCCACCCTTTCAAGACTATTCCGCTTTGATTTCCTCCGGATTGTCTACGAAAAGCCTGATAGTTAGAAAAAGGTTGCTCTTTTGGCGTTCTGTGACCTGTTGGCAACAAAGTAAATATCCACGTGCAGAGCACGTGGCTTTGTCCTTGCCCCCCATAGGGGGGCTAAAAGCTTGCCCCCTTAAGGAGGCAAGCGTAGTTGTTCCCATACCTCGAGTTACAAATGCAGTTGTTCCTCACATCGCTCTTTGTCTTCTTGGTATTTTACATACTTGCGGATCATATCCGCATCAAGACCCACTGTGTCGACGCAGTAGCCTTTCGCACAGAAATGATTGCCCCAATAGGGTTTCTTCTTCATATAGGGGAACTGCTTGAATACTCTAATTGCTGTTCTTCCCTTGATTGCGCCCATAAACTCGGATATCGACACCTTTGGCGGCGCCATGCAGATCAGGTGAACATGGTCCGCCTGAATGTTCAGTTCCACCACTTCACATCCCATACGTCCACAAAAAACTTGGATGCAGTTGTGAACTTCTTGTTTTACCATCCCATCCAATATACGAAATCGATACTTAGGCACCCAAACCACGTGATATTGGCAATGCCATATCGCATGTGATAGCTTACGAAACCTGCTCATCTGCTTCTCCTGTTTTCGAAGTTGCGGGAACAACTTGAATTCTAGAGTTAGCAGATGGGCTGTCTTCCGGCATAGCCTTCAGACTCTGACCACGTCCACAGGACGTGGATTTCTAAGGCCGATTAAA